>JAHWJV010000046.1 GCA_019348265.1 Gemmatimonadota bacterium | reverse complement strand
AGGTCTCGGCCCTGGCCAACGACCACCGGCGGGTCTCACCGGGGACGCTGTTCTTCTGCGTGCCGGGCTTCAGTCGCGACGGGCACGACTTCGCCGCAGAGGCGGTGGCGCGCGGCGCCATCGCGCTGGTCGTCCAGCGGCCGGTCGGAGCCGGCGTGCCGGAGGTCCGTGTCGAGGACGTCCGTGCCGCGATGGCCCGCGCCGCGGCCCGGTTCCACGACGATCCCTCCGCCGCCCTGAAGGTCGTCGGCATCACCGGGACAAACGGCAAGACGACGACGGCGTTCCTGACCCGTGAGCTGCTCGACGCCGGGACGCGCCTGAAGGTGATCGGCCGCGCCGGCGTCGGCGTCGACAACGTGGATCTCGACCGTGCCACGGAGCTCGGCATCGCGGTGATCAACGCCCCGGGCGGCAACGTAGTGTCCGTCGCCGAGCTGGTCTTCGGCGTGCTCGTCTCGCTCTTCCGGCACGTCCATATCGCGGACCGGCTGATGCGCGAGGGGAAGTGGCCGCGGTCTCAGCTCGGTGGCCTGGAGCTCCGCGGACGCACGCTCTCCATCGTGGGCCTCGGACGGATCGGTGGAGAGGTGGCGCGGCGCGGCAAGGTGTTCGGGATGAAACTGCTGGCCTACGACCCGTACGTGTCCGAGGCCCGATTCGAGGAGGTCGGGATCGAACGGGCGGCGACACTGGAGGAGGCGCTCGAGCGCGCCGACGTCGTCACCCTGCACGTCCCGCTCACGGACGAGACGCTGAACATGATCGGCGCGGCGGAGCTGGCCCGGCTGCACCCCGGCGCTATTATCCTCAACTACGCGCGCGGCGGGATCATCATGGAGGACGCGCTGATCGAGGCGCTGCAACAGAACCGAATCCTCGCCGCGGGGATCGACGTCTTCGCGAAGGAGCCGCTCGCCCCGGACCACCCCATCCGCTCCATCCCCAACATCCTTCTGACCCCGCACCTCGGCGCATCCACTGCGGAGGCGCAGAAGAGCGTATCTCTAGAGGCGTGCGCCGCGGTGCGCGATGCACTGGTGACGGGTGACCTGAGCTCGGCGCTGAACGGCGCCGGCGTCGGCGGCACCGGCTGGGGCGAGCTTCGCCCGCTGGTCGACCTGGCGGAGCGGCTCGGGCGGCTCGGCCGTGCCCTGCTTACCGGCGGCCTCAGCTCGATGGAGCTGCGCTACTCGGGTCCGCGGGAGGAAGCGCCGCGCGCTCTGATGCTCGCCGCGCTGCAGGGCGCACTTCGCGATGTCGTCGAGCAAAGAGCCATCAACCTGGTCAACGCGCAGCACGTCGCCGCGGAACGCGGCATCGAAACCTCCTGGACGCGCGGCGCGCCACAGGCGGAGCGCGGGGAGGAAGTGGAGCTGCGGATGGAGAGCGGTGATCGAACCATGAAAATCAGTGGCGCCCTTCTCGGAGAGTCGCACGGCCGCATCACCCGCATCGGTCCCTTCCGCGTCGATATCGCCCCTCGCGGCACGCTGCTGGTGCTCCGCAACCGCGACGTTCCGGGCGTCATCGGCCGCGTCGGCTCTCTCCTCGGCGACGAGGGAGTCAACATCGCCGAGTACCACCAGGCGCGCCTCCAGGTGGGCGGCGAGGCGCTGGCCGCGGTCACGATCGACACCAAGCTCCCCGCCGCGGTCGTACAACGCCTCTCCGCGCTTCCGGAGGTGCTCGACGTGAGACAGGTCGAGATGGAGGAGAGCGCGGGACTGCCGGCGTACGCGGAGAGCTGAAGCGCCCGGCAGTTCGAAACACAAACTACGAAGTCCAAAGTAACCAGGGTCAGTTACTTTGGACTTCGTAGTTTGTGCTTTGAACCTTTAGTTCGCCGGTAGCTGCGGCTCCATGGGGCGCTCGTAAAGCCGGTGCCCCTTGTTCTTGTAGAGGTCGGCGTCGGCGGCGTTGATGAGGTCCATGGGGCTGCCGTAGCTGCTGTGGTACTCGGCGACCCCGGCGGTGATGCCGACCCAACCCTGCAGGCGCGCGCGGATCCGGCCCGCGAGAGATCTGCCGCTTCCGGTGGTCCCCCGGGGCAGGATCACCAGGAACTCGTCGCCGCCGTATCGGATCACCGCATCGGCGCCGCGGGCCTCCTCGCGGATGCACTGCGCCGCGATCTCCAGTATCTGGTCACCGAAAGAGTGCCCGTAGCTGTCGTTCAGCGACTTGAACCCGTCCAGGTCGAGCATCATGACCGCCAGGCCCTCGCCACGCTCGGCGGCCGCCCAGGCGTGCTTGAGCACGATCTCCATCTGCCGGCGGTTCGCCAGCCCGGTGAGCGGGTCCGTCAGCGAGAGCTCGTAGGCGTCCTCCAGCATCCGGAACCTGGCCAGCGCGCGGTCGCCCTGCTCCGCCAGCGTGGCCAGCACCTCCCAGTCGTCCACATCGAACACCCGCTCGCTGCGGCGCTCCGCGACCAGCAGCACGCCGCGCTCGCCGAAGGGCACGTGCGCCACCATGGACACCTGCGGGTCGCCCAGGAAGGCGCCAACCTCGCCCCACCACGGCTCCGCTACCTCGCGAAAGTCGGGCGCCATCACCAGCCCGGCCGTAGCGAACCGGGAGCTCCTCAGCAGCTCCAGCCCCTCGCTCGCGACGCTCCCTTTCCCCTCGTCCACGCTCGGGAGGAACACGATCGCCTTGTAGCCGCCGACCGTATCCAGAGCCGCCTGCGCGACGGCCGCGCAGATCTCCTCCGAAGATTTCGAGACGTTCAGCCCGTTGAAGAACGCGATCAGCTTGGCTGGAAGCTGGCTCCGCTTCCACATCCGGTACCACTGCTCGCGCCACACCGACGCGGCGCGTGCGGCCTGCCCGGGACCGGACGGCTGCACGGTCATCCCGGCCACCAGCAGCTCCTGCTTCCCGTCCGTCGCGCGCAGGAGGACGACCGAGTCGTCGGTCCCGTGGGGGATCGTGCGAATATCCCTCGTCCCCGGCTTGTCTACCGAGAGCCCGCCCGAGCCGTAGCCGAGGAGCTCCACCGAGTAATCCGCGCCGCGGGAGATCTGCTCATTCATCTGCGCGCACTCGCCTGAGGCGAGCGCCGCCATCCGATCCTGCAGTCGTCGATCCATGGGTCGTCGATTCTCGGGCTGTGGGGCCCCGGTCGCTGCGGGATAAGTCATTGTCCTTTATTATTTTGGGGACTCCTAGAATGTACAGGTGTTCCCTTTTGGTGTCAACCGTCGTCACCGAAGTGGGACAGGGGGCGATCGTTGGAATGAGAAGTGCAAGCTCCCGGGGGTGCGACCTGCTCGAGACCGGGCAGGACGCGGCTGGAGGCGTGCTCCCCGGCCGGCGAACGACCTCTTCACCCTCTCCTCGGCGCCAATGGGAATCCGACGGTGGATGCGCGAACAGCTGCTCGGCGATGAAGCCGACGGAAACGATGTGCCACCGAGTGGCGCCTTCGTAAACAGTGCGCTCGGGAGGGAGAAGCCGGCGGTGCGGTCGCTCGGGGAATACGACATCGACAGCTACCCGAGGGACCTGGCGGAGCTGCTGAGGCGAAGGACGGAAGTTTCCACGGAGCTGCTGCGGGTGGACGTGACCGACAAAGAGGCGCGGATCGCCGCGGTTCCCCGCCTACGCGAGCTGCTGCGCATCTATCCGCATCCGCTCGCGTACGAGCTGCTGATTACCGCTTACGTTGACATGGGCCGGTTCGACGAGGCGAAAGGGCTGGCGTTCGCGGCCCGCGAGCGGCGCCTGGCGTGCCTCCGGTCGGACCACCCGGAAATCCGCGGCGAAGTCGATCGCCTGCACGAGTGGACCGCCGAGGACATCGACGACCTGCGCCGCGAGCGCGAAGGGAAATAGCGCCGGGGCGCCTCGGCGCGCCCCCCACCACCCCGCTCGTACTCCCCGCTTCACCCCCGCATTCCCCCAGGAGAACTCCCGATGCCGACCCCGATAACCGCGTCCCAGGACAACTCACCAGCGGAATCCGGCTCCAGCGTGCCCGACGCGGCGGCAGATTTCTCCTTTCAGGCGCTGGTGGAATGCTCGAGCGACATCATCACCGTGGTGGCGTCGGATGGGCGCATCGTCTACGACAGCCCGGCGGTCCAGGGGGTGCTCGGGTATCGGCAGGGGGAACTGGTGGGGCGCAACGCCTTCGAGCTGGTGCACGCGGACGATATTCCCGCCGCCTTCACGCTGCTGGTGGAGACCGTCGGCCGGCTTGACGTCACGTCCTCGCTGACCTTCCGCTTCCAGCACCGGGACGGCAGCTGGAAATGGCTAGCATCGACCGGAAGGGTGCTATCGAGCGGGCCGGGACAGCGGTTGGTGATCACCAGCCGCGAAGCGTCGGGTGCGCCGGCCGAGAGTGCCGGATCGGCCGCTCCGGAACCGCCCGGGACGCTGGAGGCCGCTCACCTGGAGATGCTGCAGCGGCTCGCCCTCGCGGCCGAGTTCCGCGACGACGACACGGGGCAGCACATCCGCCGGGTCGGCGAGCTTTCGGCGACGCTGGCGGGAGCCATGGGCCTCGAGCGGTCGGAGGCCGAGCTGATCCGCTGCGCCGCCCCCCTTCACGACGTCGGCAAGATCGGGATCCGCGACGCCATCCTTCTGAAGCGCGGACCCCTCTCGGCCGAGGAGCTGGAGGTGATGCGGACGCACACCGTGTTGGGCGCGCGTCTGCTGTCGCGCGGCGGATCCGCGCTCGTGCGATCCGCCGAGTGCATCGCCATGCACCACCACGAACGATGGGACGGAGCCGGCTACCCGGCGGGCTTCTCCGGCCACGAGATCCCGCTTTCCGCCCGGATCGTGGGCATCGTGGACTTTTATGACGCACTGACGCACGATCGTCCCTACCGCTCCGCGTGGCCGCAGAACGACGTCCTGCGGGAGATCGAAGGTGAGAGCGGTACACGCTTCGATCCGTACGTTGCCGAAGCTTTCCTGGATCTGGTAAAAAGTGACACTCTGCCGCGGTCGGCGGGAGCTCCAGAAGGACCGTAAAGTCAATGTTTCACTGGATGACTGGCACCTAAAACAGAAGTGGGACGATTCCTGCAATTCAAGGGGGTTGCCGGCTCACTTTCCGCGAGCCGGCCGGCCGCGGCCACCCGACCGCGGCTGGGCCAGAGACGGATCCGGATCGCGGGTAACCGCGGCCGGCCGCAAGGGAGGGGATCGAGATGGCGACAGTCTTTCGAACCGAGTTGCAGGAAGACGACATCGGCCATGATCTCGAGCGGCTGCGGGAGGAGAATCGGAGAATGGCAGTGACATTGGGCGCCTTCTCCGCCTTCATCGCTTCCAAGGGGCTGCTCGAAGACGCATGGCACTTCATCCACAAAGTGCATGGGATGGACGAAGGACGAGCAGATTGACGATGGGAGGGGATCGGACGACGAATCGGGACGGCCATGCGGCCGTCCCGATTCTATTGGGTGCCAGTCGCCGGTTTCCAGTTGCCCGGTTTGCGGTTGCCAGCCCGCGATAGCCTCACCCGAGGGGCGCTCACCCGCTCCGGCCTCTGCCCGGATGCATCCATACCTAAGCCTTGAGAATCCCATCCGCGTCGAGCCGGACTTCGAGTTGCACCGCGATATCATCAGCGGAGTGGATGTCTGAGCGCGCAACGAACTCGGGGTTTACGGGCTCCTCGTAGGGCGAGGTGACGCCGGTGAGGTCGCGGATAGAGCCCTCGGCGGCGCGGGCGTAGAGGCCCTTGGGATCGCGGCGCTGGCACTCCTCGAGCGAGCAGTCGACGTGGATCTCCATGAAGCGCCCCTCCGGGAGCAGAGCGCGCACGCGGTCGCGGTCGTCGCGGTACGGTGAGACGAAAGTGCAAAGGACGATGTTCCCGGCCTCGAAGAAGAGGCGAGACACCTCGCCAACCCGCCGGATGTTCTCACGGCGGTCTGCGGGGGAGAAGCCGAGGTCGCCGTTGAGGCCGTGACGGAGCATGTCTCCGTCGAGCAGCATCGTCTGGCAACCGCGCTCGAAGAGACGCCGCTCCAGACGCGCCGCGATGGTCGACTTGCCGGAGCCGGAGAGCCCCGTGAACCAGAGCACGGTGGCCTTGTGACCGTTCCGGGTCTCGCGCTCCTCACGGGGGACGTTCCACCCCTCCCATACCACGTTGGGCGAGATGGCGGTCGCCTGATCTCCGCCGCCGTGGGCGAAGAGCTCCGCGGTAGTTTTCGCTTCGCCGCGGATCATCCCGGCGCCGACCGTGACGTTGGTGTGCGGGTGGATCAGGATAAAGCTGCCCGTCACCCGGTTGATCTGGTACGGGTCGAGGAAGATAGGCTGGGCAAGCGTCAGCTCCACGCGGCCGATGTCGTTCAGGCCCAGGGAGTCGGTCTCCTGGCGGTGCAGCGTATCCACGTCTACACGGTAGTGGATCTGGCTGACGTACGCCTTCACCTGTCGCGTGGTGTGCATCAGGATGTAGGAGACGCTCGGGTCGAGCGGCTCGTCGTTCATCCAGCAGAGCATCGCGTCCACGCGCGTGGCGACGGTGGGCACGTTCATCTTACGGACGATCATGTCGCCGCGGCTGGTGTCGATCTCGTCCTCGAGCGTGACCACGACCGAGTCGCCCGCCACCGCCTCGTGGAGCTCGCCGTCCGCCGACTCCAGCGAGCGTATGCGGCTCTGGCGCCCGCCGGGAAGTACGAACACCTCCTCGCCGGGCGTAATGGTGCCGGAGGCGACCCGCCCGGCGAAGCCGCGGAAATCCTGGTGCGGTCGGATGACGTACTGCACCGGGAAGCGGAAATCGACCAGGTTGCGGTCGGCGCCGACGTTGACCGTCTCGAGGTGGTGCAGCAGCGTGGTTCCTTCGTACCACGTCATGTTCGCGCTGTGGGAGACGACGTTGTCGCCCTCCAGCGCGGACAGCGGGATGAAGATCAGATCCTTGATGTCGAGCTTCTCGGCGAACTCCGTGTACTCCTGGCGGATGGCGTCGTAGACATCCTGCGAGTAGTCCACCAGGTCCATCTTGTTGACCGCGACGACGATGTGCGGGATTCGCAGGAGAGAGGCGATGAAGCCGTGGCGCTTGGACTGGGTGAGCACTCCCTTCCGGGCGTCGACGAGCACGATCGCGAGCTCGGCGGTCGACGCGCCGGTCACCATGTTCCGGGTGTACTGCACGTGCCCGGGCGTGTCCGCGATGATGAACTTCCGCTTGGGCGTCGCGAAGTAGCGGTAGGCGACGTCGATGGTGATGTTCTGCTCGCGCTCGGCCCGCAGCCCGTCGGTGAGCAGCGCCAGGTTGACCCCTGTCTCCCCTCGTCGCTTCGTAGCGCCCTCGATCGCCTCGAGCTGATCCTCGAAGATCGACTTGGTATCGTACAGCAGGCGTCCGATAAGCGTGCTCTTCCCGTCATCGACGCTCCCCGCCGTGCTGAAGCGGAGGAGGTCCATGTCGCGATACGGGTCGTGAGCGCGCGCGGGCTCGACGAGGCGGACGCCGGGAGGCAGCTGTGTAGCAGTCGTCATGTGTCGGTGCGTAGGCTATCGGCTATCGGCTATCGGCTATCGGTCCAGCAATCTCGAACACGCGAGCCGTCCGTCGATTCTGCCGAACGACCGATGACCGATAGCCGATAGCCGATAGCCTCCCTTCAAAAGTACCCCTGCCGCTTCCGGTCTTCCATCGCCGCCTCGCTGCGCTGGTCGTCCGCGCGGCCGCCGCGCTCGGTCACGCGGAGGGCGGCGGTCTCGGAGATGATGGCGTCGACGCTTTCGGCAACGGATTCGATAGCGCCGGTACAGGTGATGTCGCCGACGGTCCGGAAACGGATGGTGCGCTCCTCGGTGGCTTCGCCGGCGAGGAGGGGGAGGTGCTCGCTCTCGGCCATCAGCATGCTCCCGCGGCGGAAGACGCGGCGCGGGTGCGCGAAGTAGAGGCTCGGGAGGGCGATCCCCTCGCGTGTGATGTACTGCCAGACGTCCATCTCCGTCCAGTTGCTGAGCGGGAACACGCGGAAGTGCTCTCGCTGCGCCTTGCGCCCATTGAAGATGTTCCAGAGCTCCGGGCGCTGGTTCTTCGGGTCCCACTGACCAAAGGCGTCGCGGTGGCTGAAGAAGCGCTCCTTGGCGCGCGCCTTCTCCTCGTCGCGCCGGGCTCCGCCGATGGCGCAGTCGATCTTGAGCTCGCTGATCGCGTCGAGCAGTGTCACGATCTGCAGCGAGTTGCGGCTCGCCAGCGGCCCGGTCTCCTCGACCGCGCGGCCCTGATCGATCGAATCCTGCACGTAGCGGACGATCAGCTCGGCACCCGTGGACTCCGCCAGCCAATCCCGAAACTCCAGCGCCTCGGCGAAGTTGTGGCCGGTGTCGATGTGGAGTAGCGGGAACGGGAACTTTCCGGGCGCGAACGCCTTCCGCGCCAGGTGCACCAGCGTGATCGAGTCCTTGCCGCCCGAGAACAGGATGGCAGGGCGCTCGAACTGCGCGGCAACCTCGCGCATGATGTAGACCGCCTCCGCCTCGAGCTGGGCCAGGTGGCTCTTGCGGTAGCTATGGTGCTGCGGCTGTGTGGACATGTAGGCGCTATCGGCTATCGGTGGTAAGTCTTCAGTCTCCAGTCTTCAGTCCTCCCTGCCGTTCCCCCTGTTCCCTGTTCCCTGCGGGATGTGCTTCGGCGTAGAGGGCCAGTACCCGATCCTTGACGGCTTCGTGCACGGCGGGGGTGGCGGCAAAGATTCCGTGGGTCTGCACGGGCACGGGCTTGTTGTAGGTCAGCCGATCGCCGCGGCAGTCGGTGACACGGTCGCCGGCCTCGGTGAGGACGACCTCGGGGGCGCAGGTGTCCCACTCCTTGAGGTGCCCGACCGGGTGGACGTAGAGCTGTCGGTCACCGTCGACGATGCGGCTGCACTTCACCCCGACCGAGCCGCAGGGAGCGATGTCGGTGATGCCGAGGCCCATCTGCATGCGTGCGAGCAGCGGGTCGGGGTGCGAGCGGGAGCCGACCATGCGGATGCCAGCGCCCGCGCCCGAATCCACACGGGCCAGGCGGCGCCGCGCCCCGTCGCTCTCCACCCACGCACCGATCCCGCGGGCCGCCTCGTACAGCACCCCCGATGCCGGCAGGTAGACGACCCCGAGGACCGGGTCACCGTCCACCACCAGGCCGATCAAAACGGAGAACTCGCCATTCTGGGCGAGGAACTCCTTGGTGCCGTCGAGAGGATCGACGATCCAGACGCGGTGCGCGTCGAGCCGCTCCGCCGAGTCGGCCGATTCCTCCGAGAGGATCGCGTCGCTCGGAAACGCCTCGCGAATTCGCGCGGTGATCAGCTCGTTGGCGGCGCGGTCCGCATCAGTGACGGGGGACGCGTCAGCTTTTCGGTCCCACTCGGTGGTGCCGTAGAAGCGCATCGCAGCGGCGCCGGCGTCGCGGGCGGCGGTGCGGGCGGTCTCCAGCTCCGGGGCGAGGCTCATCTGATCCATCTAGCAACCGATGCGCAAAGATACCGCGGCCAGAGTGCTTCCGGCCGCGGGAAAAGAGCTGGGGTTCAGCCGAAGCAGAAAGATACGCGCGGCTCCCCCGAGCACAACCCGCGGTGCCGTTTGCGCTCGTGGCGGCGGCGCATTCTATTTACGCACCATTTTTTTCCCCACCCCAATCTCTGTCCCTGTCATGGCACGCATCCTCATTACCGGTGGCGCTGGGTTCATCGGCTCCCACATCGCGGACGCGCATCTCGCGCGCGGCGACCAGGTCCTGATCGTCGACGATCTGAGCCACGGACGCGCGGAGAACGTGCCGGCGGGCGCCGAGTTCATGGAGCTCGACATCCGCGACCAGGCGGTCGCCGACCTGGTCGTCGACTGGCGCCCGGATCTCATCAGCCACCACGCCGCGCAGATGGACGTGCGCCTCTCCGTGTCCGACCCGCGCTTCGACGCGAGCGTCAACATAGATGGGCTGCTGAACGTGCTCGAGGCGGCGCGACGCGTCGGCATCGAGCGCTTCATCTACGTGTCGTCCGGCGGCGTTGTGTACGGGGAGCCGGAGGTGCGCCCGACGCCCGAGACCGCCGCGAAGCTTCCGGAGAGCCCGTACGGGGTGACCAAGCTGGCGGGCGAGCAGTACCTCTACTACTACCACCGGGTGCACGGGCTGGACTACGCGGCGCTGCGCTACTCTAACGTCTACGGCCCGCGGCAGGACCCGCACGGCGAGGCCGGCGTGGTCGCCATATTCTCGAACCGGCTGCTGGCCAACTCGCCAGTGACCATTTTCGGCGACGGCAAGCAGACGCGCGACTACGTCTACATCGGCGACGTGGTCGCGGCGAACCTGCACGTCGCCAGCGCGGACCTCCCCGCCGCGCGGTCGCTCGACGACCGCGCCTTCAACGTGGGCACCGGCGTGGAGACCAGCGTAAACGAGCTGGCGGAGGGATTGATCAGGGCGTCCGGGCGCACCGTCTCGGTCGAGTACGCGGAGGCTCGTGCGGGCGAGCTGCGCCACTCCAGCCTCGACACGACGCGCCTCCAAAGCCTCGGCTGGACCCCCGCGGTAAAGATGGACGAAGGACTGACCGAGACTTACCGGTGGATCGCCAGGGAAGCAAACATCGAGTAGCCTACTACCGGCCACGAAATCGCACGATTATCTTTGCGCTCTCCGCAAACGAGCCTCTTCGATTCGTCGGACGGCGGCCCTGTCGGATCCCATTCGCGGGAACGTCCTCGCGGTTCCGACTTCTCCCCATTCATCGGGTAGCAACCAGCATGATCGACCGCATCCCGTTCGTCCCCCGCCGGGGACGACCCGGCGCGCCGTCCGTGTTTCTCGGCGCGCTCCTCACCCTCGGCCTGGCCGCGTGCGAATTCCCGACGGAGCTCCCAAAGTGGGACACCACCTGGATCGTTCCCGCGGAGAGCACGACGATCAGCGTCACGAGGCTCCTCCCGTCGAGCATCACCACCGGGGCCGGCGGCACCAGCTTCGTGCTCGACCTGCAGCCGGTCACCGTCTCGCGCACGCTAGCAGAGATCTGCGGATCGCCCTGCGCGCTCGCGAACGGCCTGATCGTGCCCAAGCCGCGCTTCGAGACCGCTTTCGGAACGAGCATCTCACTGCCCGCTGAGGTCGTGTTCGCGCAGGTCACCGGTGGAAGCGTCCGGATCGCCCTGACGCACGATTTCTCATTCGATCCGATCCGACCGAGCGCCTCTGCGCGCGGCTTCATCGTCGTGACCGCCACGGCGGGCACGGCTGTGATCGGGAGAGACTCGATCGCCGGAGAGAACACCGCCTTTGCCGCCGGAACGACGCTGAACCGCGTGCTGACTCTCTCGGCAACCAACGTGACGGGCCCGATCGCGATCAACGTCCGCCTGAACTCCCCGGCGGGTGATCCGGTGACGATCGACACCAGCGACCGACTGAGCCTCACCGCCACGCCGACGCAGATCCAGCTCAGCCAGGCGCAAATTCGTGTGTCTAACCGGACGATCGACGCGACCGAGGTCGAGCTGGATCTTGGCGACATCGACGAGGCGGTCACGGAGAACGTCAAGGGCGGTGCGCTCCTCCTCTCCCTCGCCAACCCGTTCACCGTGACGGGCAACCTTTCGGCCGTGATCACTGCACCCGGGACGACCATCACCAAAGCGATTCCGCTGGCGCAGGGGTTCTCCAGCGTCCGAGTCGAGTTCAACCAGCAGGAGATCCAGTCGATTCTCGGGGCCAGCCCCGTTCGTCTGCGCGTCAGTGGCTCCGTATGCGGATCCGCCCCCTGCACGCCCACGGTCACGCCAACACAGAGCGTGACGATTGCCAGCCGGCTCGAGCTGACCATTGGACCGAAGGGGAATTGAAAATGAAGCAGATCATCGGTCGTCTCCGACTCGCCGTACCGGCAGGGGCGCTGGTGGCGCTCGCCGCCTCGAACGCAGCCGCCCAGCTCCCCAGCGCGAGCGCGGCCGCGCTCGGCATGGGCGACAACTACACCGCGCTGGCCCGCGGCTTCAACAGCGCCGCCTGGAACCCGGCCGGGCTGGGCATGGGGAACAACCCCTTTGTCTCCTTCGGCCTCATGTCCTTCCGCGGCCTCGCTGGACTCGATCCCGTCTCGCTGGGGGACCTGAAGCAGCACGAGGGGCAGAACGTCTCGGTGGCCGTTCGCAACCAGTGGCTGGACGAGATCGTCGCCGAGGGTAACGAGCAGGGCAGCGGTGGCACGGACGTTACCTACCTCGCCGCAAACGTGGGGCGTGTAGGCGTCCACCTTTCGTCGAGCGGCCGCGCCGTCGCCAACCTGGGCCCTGGCGCCGCCGAGCTCATCCTGTTCGGCAACGCGGGCCGCACCGGCACGGCGGCCGACCTGACGTTCGCGGGCTCGTCGTTCGACATGGCGGTCACCTCGACCCTCGCCCTCGCCTACGGGCAGCCGCTGATCCGCAGCGACAACCGCTCGCTGGCTCTCGGCGCGACGCTGAAGTATACCTTCGGCCACCTGGTGTTCACGGGCGAGGACAACGGTGGGCTGGTCCGCGCCAGCCCGCTCGAGGTGCGATTCAGCTTCCCCACGGTCGCCTCCGATACCGTCCTGGTCTTCGACAAGGTCGACAACGGCGGCGGCATCGGCCTGGACCTGGGCCTCGCGTACTCGGGCGGCCCCTGGTCGGCGGGAGTGACCGCGAAGAACGTCTTCAACACCTTCGAGTGGGACGAATCGAGCCTGTTCTACCGTCCCGGCGAGGCGGTGTTCAACGTGGAGGACAGCGAGGCGAACTTCGCACCGCAGCCGTTTTCCGCGGCTCCGCAGAGCCTGCAGGACCGGGTGGAGAACATGGTGGGCAAGCCGGAGGTGGCGGCCGGGATCGCCTTCCAGCCCAGCCGCCACGTGCTGCTCAGCGCGGACGTTCATCAGCGGTTCGCGGAATCGACCCTCAACGAGACGAAGTCCCAAATCGGCGTGGGCGCGGAGCTTCGCCCGCTCCGCTGGCTGCCGGTGCGCGTCGGCGGTGCGCTGCTCAACGACGGCGGCCGCATGGGCTCCCTCGGCCTGGGCCTGGAGTTCGGCGCGGCGAACTTCACCGCGAGCGTCGCTCAGCGCGACACGAACCTGGGGATCGACAACATCTTCATGTTCACCTTCTCGTCGATGCGGATGCGGTGAGCATCCGCGGCTGAAGGTGCGCACGCGGACGGAGGGGGGTGGCGACGGCGCCACCCCCCTCCGTGTTTGCCAGATCTCGCCTATTGGCCGGATGAATCCAGCTCCGCCAGGCGCATGATCAGGCCCCAGCGGAGCGCGCAGATCGCGAACGTCATCGGCCAGCGTAGCCGGGCTCAACCGCGCCAGCACCGACTCCTGATGCTCAGGCGACGTTCACCGCCTCGATCTCCCCCAGCAGCCGCCCGGCCCGATCCTTCTCCGAGAGGACC
>JAHWJV010000469.1 GCA_019348265.1 Gemmatimonadota bacterium | reverse complement strand
CGAGCGTCCTCGCGATGGCGATCTGCTCCGCGTTGCGATCCTGACGAAGCTCGGAGACCTCCCGCGCTCCCAGCACGCGGACACTGTCGAACACGGCACGCAGAGCCGCCCCCCTCGCCGCGATGCGCTCCCGTGCCTCGGCCGAGTCGGCTGCCGTCATCGGCGGCGGGGGCGGCGCGGGCGCGACTGCCGGGGCCGACCTGGCTTCAGCCGTGGAAAGCTCCTGGTTAGAGCCCGCACCGCCTCCATCCGTGCAACCCGCCCCCGCGGCAGTCAGCAACAGCCCGACCGTGATCCAGCTTCGCATACCGTCATCCTCTGGGCTCCCATGACTTCGAATACCGGTGGAGGGGCCAGATGCATGCCAGGGAGCGTGGGCAGCGCCGGGTGCGGGCGACCGCGAAGATTGACGTCTGACGACTGACGACCTCCCCCTACCCCACCCGGCTCACCACCCCCTGCCCGCCGTTCACCCGCACGCGGCGCGAGGTCGGCGCCGCGCCACGTGGCGACCGCCAGCGTGACCGTCACCACCGTCAGAATCGCCAGGCTCGCCCAGTCCGCCGCGTCGATTCGGCCGGTCGCCTCCTCCTCCACCATCCATCAGTCGCGGGAGATCGCGAACCCCGTCGCCGGCGTCATGCTCCCGCGCTCGATGGTCGCGGCCCCTCCGTGGATCGCGGGTCCCCGGTGGATCGCCGTCTGGACAGTCATCGCGTCCGCGCGGACCTGGCCGCACATCGCCAGCGCCGAGAGGACGAGAGCCGCGGCGGCGGCGAAGAGCGCGAGCCGGGTGTGTCGGTGATGCAGCATGGCCTCTCCTTCCGCTCTGGTGGGCGCATTATTCAGCCGGGCACCCTCAGCTTGATGACCACCTTCCGCACCGCCTCCCGCCCCCCCGCCATGCACCCCGGCTTGTGCCCGTCGGTCGGGAAGAAGATGGCGAACTGCCCCGGAATTACGAGCAACGAACTGCTGGCGGGTGGATCCTGATAGAAGGCGACGTCTTTCTCATCGATGTACGGAGTCTGGACGTCGAGCGTGTCGGCGGGCGCGTACAGCATGCGCTCGCGCCCGCTCACCAGGTACTGGATGTCGATGTAGCGGAGGTGCTACTCGAAGCGCTTCTCCGTCGCGGGCGCGGTGTCGTACTCCTGCACCATCGCGAAGAGGTCCTCGCCGTCGATGAAATGCCGACCGACGGGCGTGGCAGGGTCGAAGGCGGCGAGGTACTCGAGCCCCGCGGCGATCCGAGGGCCGAGGGTGCCGTATTGTCCAGCGCGAGAGAGCGAATCGAGGATCATCATTCCGGTCGTCGAGGGTGACGCGCTTGGGAGGGGAAACGTAGGCGCCGGTGCGGGCAGCCGCCAGCGAGCCAGCGAGCCGGACCCCAGGAACTTGCCACCGGGGGGGCGGATCGACATCATTACCCGCACCCTCCGTACGACGGTCGCTTGGCCCCGCCCGGCGCGCCGCTCCGCAGCAACGTGTTCACCACATCCGGAGTTCGGGATCGATGCCCACGAGCCTTCCCGTATTGCCGCCTGCGCGCCACTTCGGAGAGACCTCCCGGCCGGATGCCTGGTGGGTTCAACCCGCAATCGTCTTCGTCGTCTTCGCGAGCTTTATCGGCTACGCGACCTGGGCTGCCTTCCAGAACGAGCACTACACCTTCGGACCATACCTGTCGCCCTTCTACTCCCCTGAGCTTTATGGCGAGTCGCCGCACGCCTGGTTCGGCCCGCGGCCGGAGTGGTGGCCCGGTTGGCTCCCCTTCTCGGCCGCTCTGATCATCCTCCCCTTCCCCGGCCTCTTCCGCTTCACCTGCTATTACTACCGCGGAGCCTACTACAAGGCCTTCTGGGCCGACCCCCCGAACTGCGCGGTGGGCGAACCCAGGAAGGGGTACCGCGGCGAGCGGTACTTTCCCCTCGTCCTCCAGAACGTCCATCGCTACTTCCTGTACATCGCCCTGCTCTTCCTCGCGCTCCTGGCGCACGACGTCTGGAAGGCGATGTGGTTCGCGCGGCCTGACGGCGGTGCGGAGTTCGGCATCGGCATCGGGACGCTGGTCCTCGCGCTGAACGTCGGCCTGCTCAGCAGCTACACCCTGGGCTGTCATTCGCTGCGCCACCTGGTGGGCGGGCGGCTCGATCAGATCTCCCGCCATCCCGTGCAGCACGCCTGCTACCAGGGATGCAGCCGCCTCAACCGCAATCATATGCGCTGGGCGTGGGCCAGCCTCTTCTCCGTCGCCTTCGCGGACGTCTACGTTCGGCTCTGCTCGATGGGGATCTGGGTGGACTGGAGGATTCTCTGATGGAGCACCAGGTGTTCGAGCACGACGTGCTGGTGATCGGCGCCGGAGGGGCGGGGCTGCGCGCCGCAGTCGCGGCGGCCACCGAGGGTGCGAAGGTCGGGCTCGTATGCAAGTCGTTGCTCGGAAAGGCGCACACCGTGATGGCCGAGGGTGGCGCCGCGGCGGCGATGGGGAATGTGGACGACCGGGACAGCTGGCGCGTTCACTTCGCCGATACCATGCGCGGCGGCCAGTACCTGAACAACTGGCGCATGGCCGAGATCCATGCGAGGGAGGCGCCCGACCGGGTGAGGGAGCTGGAGGCGTGGGGGGCCCTGTTCGATCGCACTCCGGACGGCCGCATCCTCCAGCGGAACTTCGGCGGTCACCGGTACCCCCGACTGGCGCACGTCGGCGACCGAACCGGGCTGGAAATGATCCGCACCCTCCAGGACCACGCCATCCACCAGGGGATCGACGTGCACATGGAGGTCACCGTGCTCACTCTCCTGAAGGACGACGGCCGCGTCTCGGGTGCGCTGGCGTACGACCGCGACCGTGGGCGCTTCCGCCTGTTTCGGGCGAAGGCCGTGGTGCTCGCCACCGGTGGGATCGGGCGCGCGTTCAAGATCACGAGCAACTCCTGGGAGTACAGCGGCGACGGTCATTCGCTCGCATACCGAGCCGGGGCGGCACTACAGGACATGGAGTTCGTGCAGTTCCACCCCACGGGGATGGTCTGGCCGCCGAGCGTGCGCGGGATCCTCGTGACCGAGGGCGTACGCGGAGAGGGTGGCGTGCTGCTGAACAGCGAGGGGCGGCGCTTCATGTTCGACGACATCCCACCGAACTACCAGGG
>JAHWJV010000468.1 GCA_019348265.1 Gemmatimonadota bacterium | reverse complement strand
GACCAGCATCGGCACCGCACGCCAGGGATACGACAACCTGGCCGAGCGCGGTGAGCGGTTGCTCGCCCGGCTGCGCGGCACCTCCTTCGACGAAGTCGAGGACGTCGTCGAGGACTCGCTGAAGGGGACGCGGCTCGCCCGGCCGTACGACGCCGTCGAGGACGCGCTCGAGGACGCCACGGAGGGCGTGACCCAGCTGGTGCGCAAGGGCACCACCCGTGCCCGCAGCGCGGCCGGCTCGGCGACGCGCACGGTCGGCGGGGGCCTCGACAGGGCCGCGGACACGGTCGAGGACGCCGCCGGCAAGGCCGCCGCCAAGACCGGCTCGTCGACGGCCAGGACCGGCAGCAGCACGACCGGCACAGCGGCCGAGCGCGGGTCCGCGCGCAGCCGGGCGAGCACCTCCCTGCCGTCGAGGTCCGGCAGGTTGAGGTCGAGCAGCACCGCGTCGGGCGGGTCGGCGGCCGCCGCGGCCACCCCCTCCATGCCGGACGCCGCCTCCCGCACCGCGTAGCCGCCCACCGCGTCCAGGCTCAGCCGGCCGATCTCGCGGATCAGCGGGTCGTCGTCCACGATCAGCACCTTCTTGTTCGCGAACGTGGCGTCCGTGTTGTGCAGGCGCTCCAGCATCTTCCGCTTCTGCTCCGGGAGCTTGGCCTCCACCCGGTGCAGGAAGAGCGCGGTCTCGTCCAGGAGCCGCTCGGGCGACTTCACGTCCTTGACGATGATGGTCTCGGCGTAGCGCTTCAGCTGCGTCTCCTCCGCCTGGCTGAGGTCCTTGCCGGTGTAGATGATGATCGGCACGTCCTGCATGTCCGGGCTCGATTTGATCCGCTCCAGGAGCGTGAACCCGTTCATGTCCTCGAGCCCGAGGTCCAGCACGACGCAGTCGAAGCGCTGCTCCGCGAGCAGGTTCAGCGCCTCCTCCGCGGAGGCGACGGCGGTGATGTTGACGTCATCTTCGCCGATCAGCTCCACCATGCTCTGACGCTGCACCTCGTTGTCCTCGACGATGAGGAGGTTCCGGACCGGCTCGTCGATGAACTGCGTGATGCGGTCGAAGGCGCCGTCCAGCGCGTCCTTGCTGACCGGCTTCTCCAGGTACGAGACGGCGCCGAGCTTCAGCCCGCGCTGCCGCTTGTCGATCCCGGACACGATGTGCACCGGGATGTGCCGGGTGGCCGAGTCGTGCTTGAGCCGGTCGAGCACGGTCCAGCCGTCGATCCCGCCCAGGTCGATGTCGAGCGTGATGGCGTCCGGCTGGTACTCGCGGGCGAGCTCCAGACCCGTCTCTCCGTCGAGCGCAACGATCGCCTTGAAGTCCTTCTCCCGGGCCATCCCGAGAAGGATTCGGGCGAAGTTGACGTCGTTCTCGATGATCAGCACGACGCGGTCACCGGCTTCGATGCTGCTACGATCGTCGTGGAAGGTCTGCTCCGGGCGCTGCTCGCGCGTCGCTACCGCGCGCCGTTCCGGGGCCGGTCGGTCTCCGCCCCCACCGCCCAGAGGGCGGGCGGGCTTTAGCCGCGGCTGCGGCTGGTACGGCGACGCCGACAGGCCCTCGTCCGTTCGCACCGCCGTCTCCGGGCCGTCGTACGTGGCGGGGAGGAAGAGTGTGAAGTTGCTCCCCGCTCCCTCGGTGCTCTCCACGCGGATCTCGCCGCCGAGCAGGCGGGCGATCTCGCGCGAGATCGACAGCCCGAGGCCCGTCCCGCCGTACTTCCGGCTGGTGGTCCCGTCCGCCTGCTGGAACGCCTCGAAGATGAGGCGCTGCTTGTCCCGCGGGATGCCGATCCCGGTGTCGCTGACGCTGAAGGCGATCACGTGATCGGCACTGTCCAGGCTCGGATTTGCGAAGCGGCGGCTCTTCTCCGCCTCGCGAATGGTCAGCGTGATGTTGCCTTCCTGCGTGAACTTGAAGGCGTTCGAGAGCAGGTTCTTGAGCACCTGCTGCAGCCGCTGCCCGTCCGTGTACAGCGACTCCGGCAGCGCCGGATCTACGTCCACCTTGAACTCCAGCCCCTTCTGCTCGGCCATTGGCTGGAAGCTGCGGCGAACGAAGTCGCGAACGTCCGCGAGCAGGATGTCCGCCGGGTTGATGTCCATCCGGCCCGCCTCGATCTTCGACAGGTCCAGCACGTCGTTGATGAGGGTGAGCAGGTCCGTACCGGCGCCGAGGATGGTGTCGGCGTACTCGACCTGCTTCTCCGTGAGGTTGCCTTCCTGGTTCTCCGTGAGGAGCCGCGCCAGGATGAGCAGCGAGTTCAACGGCGTCCGCAGCTCGTGCGACATGTTCGCCAGGAACTCGCTCTTGTACTTGGACGAGAGCGCGAGCTGCTCCGCCTTCTCCTCCAGGGCGACGCGCGCCGCCTCGACCTCGGAGTTCTTCTGCTCCACCTGGCGGTTCCGCTCGGCCAGCAGCGAAGCCTTCTCTTCCAGCTCCTCGTTGACCTGCTGCAGCTCTTCCTGCTGCTCCTTCAGCGCCTCCTCGGAAGCCTTCAGTGTCTTCGCCTGCGCCTCCAGCTCGGCGTTGGTGCGGCGCAGCTCCTCCTGCTGGCTCTGCAGCTCCTGCGACTGGCTCTGCAGCTCCTGCGTGAGCTTCTGCGACTGCTGCAGCAGCTCCTCGGTGCGCATGTTGGCGGTGATCATGTTGATCACCACGCCCACGCTCTCCGCGAGCTGGTCCAGGAAGATCTGGTGGATCTGCCCGAAGGGGAGGAAGGACGCCAGCTCGACCACCGCCTTCACCTCGCCCTCGAAGAGCACCGGGAGGACGATGATGTTGCGAGGCGGCGACTCGCCCAGCCCCGAGTTGATGCGGATGTAGTCGTCCGGCACACCGGTGAGCAGGATCGGCTTCTTCTCGAGCGCCGACTGCCCGACCAGACCCTCGCCCAGGTGGAAGACGTTGCCGACGTGCTTCCGCTCCTTGTACGCGTAGCTGGCGATCAGGCGCAGCGCCTGCGCGCCGCCGTCTCCGTCCATCAGGAAGAAGGCGCCGTGGTTCGCGCCGACCAGCGGCGTGAGCTCCGACATGATCAGGCGCGAAACGGACTCCAGGTCCTTCTGCCCCTGCATCATCCGGCTGAACTTCGCCAGGTTGGTCTTCAGCCAGTCCTGCTCCTGGTTCCGCTCGGTCGTCTCCTTCAGGTTGCCGATCATC
>JAHWJV010000467.1 GCA_019348265.1 Gemmatimonadota bacterium | reverse complement strand
TGGATTACCGAGACTATCTTGGTATAGGGTACGCACCGGTGCCCAGACAGTCAAGGCTTCCCCCACTGGGATGCCGATGCTACGGAGAGCGTTTACTGCGTGAGAAGCTTCCAGTTGCCAGTTGCCAGTTGCCAGTTGCCAGTTGCCAGTTGCCAGCTGCCAGTTGGGGGTGGGGCTCGCCCGCTGAGCCGCGAGCAGACGGAAGACGGAGTCACGACCGAAGGTGGATAGCCGATAGCTGATAGCTACCTCTCGCATCCTTCTTGCCTCCGGTTCGGCGCCCATGGAGCGTCGCGAACCTTATCTTCCGATCGCTGAGTATGCGCTGATCGGGAACCGGCATACCTGCGCGCTGGTGGCGCGCGACGGCTCGGTCGACTGGTGCTGCCTCCCGGAGCTGGACAGCGCGAGCGTCTACGCCGCCATCCTGGATGCGAACCGGGGCGGGCACTGGCGCGTCGCGCCGGCCGGCGAGGCGACCGCGACCCGCGCGTACGTCGGCTCCTCAGCGGTGCTGGAGACCGAGTTCCGCGAGGAGAGCGGGGTGCTGCGCCTGAGGGACTTCCTGCCGATCCGCCGCGGCCGTGGAAACGAGACCAGTCACTCGACACAGGCGATCGTTCGCTCCGCCCTCTGTCTGGAGGGCGAAGTGGAGTTGGAGGTCGAGTGGATGCCACGGCCGGACTACGGCCGAGGCGACGTCGTCCTCTCCCGGGAGGGTGGCGTCGTCTGGGCCCGCAGCGGCGAGAACTGGTTCTGGCTGACGGGCTTTCCTGCCCACGCCGAGGTCTCGCTGGAGGGCGCGGCGGCGCGCGCGCGGGTGAAGTTGTGCGCCGGCGCAGGCCTGGATCTGATCAGTGGACACGGCCGGACCGCTGCCGGTGCGCTCCTCACGGACGCCTACCTGGACGAGACGCTGGAGTGGTGGGAGGAGTGGGCGTCGGCGTGCCATGTCCCGCCCGGCGCGGAGTGCTGGCGTGAGCCGATCATCCGCTCAGCCATGGTCTTGAAGCTCCTCACCGACGAGAAGACGGGCGCGATCGCGGCCGCGCCGACGACCTCGCTCCCGGAGGAGATCGGCGGAGTTCGGAACTGGGATTACCGCTTCTGCTGGGTTCGCGACTCCACGCTGATCGCCCGGGCTCTCGTCACGGTCGGGCTCCCGGAAGACGGCGTGGCGCTGCTCCGATTCCTGGAGAGCGCGACTCAGCAGCACCATGACCCGGCGCGCGTGCAGGTTCTCTACCGCCTCAACGGCGAGACGTGCGTCGCGGAGTACGACCTCGGCCACCTGGACGGGTATCAGGACTCGCGCCCGGTGCGTGTCGGGAATGCGGCGGCGACGCAGCGCCAGCTCGACGTCTACGGCGAGCTGATCCAGGCGGCGGTGGACCTCCTCCGCATCGGCGCGACGCTCACGCCGTCGCAATGGGAGTGGCTCCGCGGCGTGGTAAGCTACGTCTGCGACATCTGGCAGCAGCCGGACCGCGGGATCTGGGAGGTGCGGGGGCCGGAGATGAACTTCACCTACTCGAAGTTGATGTGCTGGGTCGCTCTCGATCGCGGCATCTCGCTCGCCGAGCAGTTCGCCGCGCCGCCGGAGGAGCTGCAACGATGGCACCGCGAGCGCGACGCCATTCGGGCGGCAATTCTGGACCGCGGCTATGATGCGGAGCGGAACACCTTCATTCAGAGCTTCGAGAGCCGAGCCCTCGACGCATCGAATCTGATGATCCCGCTGACCGGCTTCCTCCCGGCCGGGGACCCGCGAGTGCAGGGGACCATCGACGCGATCCTGACCGGCCTCACGAACAACGGCCTCGTCTGCCGCTACCGAACCGACGAGACGCCGGATGGAGTAGGAGGGGGCGAGGGGAGCTTCGGGATCTGCACCTTCTGGCTCGTCGACGCCCTGACGCTTTCCGGGCGCTTCGACGAAGCGCACGAGATCTTCGAGGGGATGTTGCGCCGAGCAAACGACCTGGGTCTGTACCCGGAGGAGATCGATTACGAGGACGGCCGGTTCCTCGGCAACTACCCGCAGGCGTTCACCCACGTCGGCCTGATGAACAGCGCCTACCTGCTCGGCAGCGCCCGCGAGGCGGAGGTGGAACCCCCGCTGCTTTCGAGCGATATTAGCGGGTGAGCCTGAGGCGGCCGCCGGTTCCGAGCGCGGCCGCGACGTCAGCCCTCCCGACCAGTTCCCACGCGCGGGTGCAGTATGTGGTACTATCTGCTGTTCTTCTTCGTGACCGTCGGCGCCAAGCTCGTGATGGCGCTGGTGATGATCTACTACCTGCTCCCGAACGATCGTCTATGCGCCGAGTGCGACTCGGAGACCTTCCTCCTCGGCGGAAACCGCTGGGCGCGTCTGCGCACGCGGCTCTTCCTGGGGCGGGTGCGGTGGCGGTGGTGCCCGCGCTGCGGGTGGGAGGGAATGTCCAGGCGGGTCGTCGACGCGCCGCCAGCCGCCGAGGTGCGCGCCGGTTCGCCTATCCGGGGCGGTCGCTGACCGACGGTCGAGTCAACCCTACGTTCCTGAGATGAAGCTTTCTTTTTCCGAGATGCCTGACGAAGCGCGGCTCTGGGTCTTCGCCGCCCCCGCGCCGCTGGACGAAACAGAGGAGGCGTGGCTTCGCAGTCATGTGGAAGCGTTCGTCGACGAATGGACCGCGCACGGCGCTCCGGTGGCCGGAGCGTACGACCTGCGCAGCGACCGCTTTCTGCTGGTAGCGGCGGATGAGGCCGCAACCGGCGTCTCGGGCTGCTCGATCGACGCGCTCACGCGCACCCTGAAGCAGGCCGAGCGCGAGCTCGGCATATCCCTGCTGGACGCCGCCTCGCGCGTCTGGTACCGCGAACCCTCCGGCGAGGTGCGCGCGGCCCCCCGTGGCGAGTTCAGGGAGCGGGTCCGCACCGGCGAGATATCCGGTGACACCCCGGTCTTCGACAACACCGCCCCGACCGTCGGCGCCGTCCGCCGCGGCCAGTGGGAGCGGCCGATGCGGGATTCGTGGCACGGGCGGGCCTTCGGCCAGTTTTGAATGTTGAATCTTGAACTGGTCCAGTCGTAAATTTGAGAATCGAAATCACTGCTGCACGTCGACCGCCAGACGCGACGGACTGAACAGCTCCAGAACCCGGAACTGTCCGGGGGAGCAGAT
>JAHWJV010000466.1 GCA_019348265.1 Gemmatimonadota bacterium | reverse complement strand
GACGCCGCTGGGCCCGGCGGTCCTCGAGCAGCTGTTCGCCGGGACCCCGGTGGGCCTGGCCGTCCTGGACTCCGAGCATCGCTACGTCCGGGTCAATGCCGCACTGGCGCGCATCAACCGGCTGTCCGCGCAGGACCACGTGGGCCGCTCGGTCATCGACGTGCTGGGCGAAGATGCAGCGCCGACCTTCGATTCCGCCCTTGCACACGCCCTGGCCACGGGTGAGCCGGTGGAGGGGTTGGAGGTCGACCTCGAGGACGTGCCGCTCGCCGACCTGGCCGAGCGCTCGCGCCAGGCCTTCGAGCCGGTCACCGACGAGCGCGGGCTGTCGCTCGAGGTGAAGGTCGTCGAGGGTGCCGGCGAGACGCTGCAGACCGACGGTCGCCGCGTGCAGCAGGTGCTCAAGAACCTGCTCTCCAACGCCATCAAGTTCACCCACGCGGGGACGGTGTCGGTGCGCACGCGGCAGCTGGAGGGCGGGGTAGAGGTGCAGGTGGCGGACACGGGGATCGGCATTCCGGCGGACGAGCTGGCCAGCATCTTCGACGACTTCCGGCAGGTGGACCAGTCGTCCACCCGCGAGTACGGCGGAACGGGGCTGGGGCTTTCCATCGTCCGCAAGCTGCTGGGGCTGCTGGGCGGCGCCATCCGGGTGGAGTCCGAACCCGGCCAGGGAAGCGTGTTCACCGTCACGCTGCCGCTGCGCAGCGTCGAGGCGCGCGAGGGCGAAGAGGCCATCCGCCGCGCCATGCAGGGCGAGGCAGTGATCGTCCACGACGGCGTCGCCCGCCCCCTCCCCCCGCCCGACTCGGCCCGCGCCTGACAGTGGGCAGTTGGGTCAGGCGTGCCCGGAAACCCACTCGCACAGCACGTCGAGCGTCCCGCTGAACGCGTCCAGGTAATGTTCCCCCCGATATCGCCGTGGGTCCGGGACGCGCATGCCCACCCGGTCGAACAGCCATGCATGTCGCTCGAACAGATCTCGGGCATGGGAACTCAGGACGTACCGCTCGGCCGCCCACGGGTGATCCTCCCATGATGCAGCCGTCAGCAGAAATGCATAGACCGCGGCCCAGTAGCCCCACTCCGGAACCTCGACATCGGCCGCGTCCCGTTCGATCAGGCGCACGAACCCGTGCGCGAAGCCGTGCGGGGCCGCATAGGCGAGCGGGTATCCGCGACGCTCTTCCAGGAAGCCCCCGGTCGCGAGTTCCTGGCCGGCTACACGGATGTTCTTGTCGGCGTAGCCGGTTGCCCGAACGATGTCCTTCGACGTGGCGCCCCGTCCGTCCAGCGCGAGCAGGAACGCCAGTACGTCGGGTTTTGCGGTGACGCCGAACCCGGCGCGCAGGCGAAGCAGCAGCGTGCTCGAACCTCGGAGCACCAGTTCCGAAGGCCCCTTGCCGGCTCGAACCGGCACCGTTGCGGATTCGCTCCCCTTCCAGCGGGTGTCGCCCCCCTGCCGCGCCCACGCAGCGAACTCGTGGAATCGCGCCGGTGCCGCGGCAGGAAAGTCGCGGCTCAATGTGCTCGTTCTCCGCAGGCTCATCAGCGGAGCGCCGAGGCGTGCCCACCAGGCCAGCACATCCACCAGGCGGCGCTCCCCGTCCCAAAGGGCGAGCGACGCGAGAACCAGCGCCTCGGGATCGATGACGCTCGCCGGGCTCGCCGCTCGCTGATCCGGGAGCAGCATGGGGTTCAGGGCGCCCCATTGTGCCCAGGCCGCGGCCAGCGCGCAGTGCCGAGCGCGGCTGGCGAGCGCGCTAGCGGTGGCGCCGGACATGGTCGATCGCCTGGGGAATCTGGGAGTGGAAAGCATCGGACGCGTCCTGCGTCGACACCCATTCAGCCGCCTCCTCCAACTCCGCGTCGGTAGGCTTCATCCGGAGCAAGTCCTGCATGTGGACACTTCGCGGGCCCGTGTCGAGCGCGGCGAACAGCTTCAAGGCGATCATCGCCTCCCGGCCCGGCACGCCTACGTGCAAGGCAGAGAAGTGGTGCCATTCCAGGTCTTCGGCCAGGCTGGGCGGCATGCCTGAGCGCCATTGTTTCGCCACGACGGTGTTCATCCTGTCATCGTTCAGCCCAAAGTCCCGGGCCACGCGGAGGATCGATTCCCGCACCACGTCCGGCAGGGGTTCCGGCGTGAAGAGCATCGGGGTAGGTTCGTCGCCCCAAGCACCGCGTGCGATGACGTCCACGTCGGCGGTCGCGCGGGCGTGGAACCCGCGAGGTTCATCGCAACTCCGCCCACGACGCCGAGGTACTCGGTGTGGCCCTTTGCCTGGAGCAGTGCACCCAGCGCCCGCAGGGCTGCAGTGAGGGGGCCGAGAGACTCCGGATCAGGCTTCTCGTGCACGTCTCACCCCGGCGCGTTTGCGAAGAACGTAAATAGCTTTGATGATTGTCGTAAATTCTTCTCGTGTCAAGCTCCATGGACGACCGTCCTGACCGATGTTCATCGCCCATCTCCCTGCGGGCTATCTGGTAACGGACGCTCTCCTGCGCGGCCGGCGGGTGTCGGAGGCGGCGCGGCGCAGGCTGCTCGCGGCCGGGCTGCTGGCGAGCGTCGCTCCCGATTTCGACCTGCTGTACTTCTACCTTCTGAGCGACCGCCAGCGCGTTCACCACGAGTATCTTCCGCACCTGCCGCTGGCATGGGTGCCGGTGTTCGCGGCGGCCGCCGTCGTGCTCGCCGCAATACGTGCGGGACACACGACGTGGCTCGGGCTGGCGATCATCGCTCTCAATCTCCTCGGGCACCTGGTGCTGGATACCACCGCCGGCGGCATCCAGTGGCTCTGGCCGTTCTCCCGGGCGGAGTTCGTGGTGGCGCACGTGGAGGCACGATACCACCCGTGGTTCCTCAACTTCGTGCTGCACTGGACGTTCGCCCTGGAGCTGCTGATCGTCGCCCTCGCGGCGTGGCGGGTCGCGATCGGGCGGAGGGCCGCGAGGTGAGGTACAGGCTCGCCATCTTCGACTTCGACGGCACGCTGGGCGACTCGTTTCCGTGGTTTCTCCAGCGCTTCAACGAGCTCGCCGACCGGCACCGGTTCAGCCGGATCGAGGCGCACGAGGTGGAGTCGCTGCGCGGAAACAGCGCGCGGCAGATGATGGCGCACCTGCGCCTTCCCGCCCGCGGCTGCCGCTGGTCGCCCGCGACA
>JAHWJV010000465.1 GCA_019348265.1 Gemmatimonadota bacterium | reverse complement strand
GGGCGAAGGAGAGCGCTCACCCCTCCTCTGGCTCCGACCAGGCGGCCACCGTTTCACCCCGCTGGTTCCTGAGAAGGGCGTAATCCATCGGGTAGGCGCCCTCGCTCGGCGGGTTCTGCAAGAGTTGCTGAAAACGATCCCGAGCATCCTCCTCGCTCCGAAAACCTTCCTCGTACTGCCATTCGTCGCAGCCGTACCCGACTGACCACCGATTGGAATACTCGTCACCGCGCCAATCGAGGTCGCTCATCCTTGCACTCCGTCCGGCAACTCCGCAGTGATCCGGTCGTACCCGGCCGCCGTGCACAGGTACGCCGCCCAGCTGATGGGCTCATCATGCACGGTGGCGACGATGACGTCAACGAGGGCGTTGAGCCCGAGCGCTGCTCTGAAAGCCGCGGCACCTACCCGATCCTCCGCGGAGGCGCGCAGGTCAGGCGTACAGTGCTTGTGCCAGCGGCCGATCGGCGCGGTGAATCCCCGGGCAGTGATGGCGTCGATGTACCCAACGACGTATGACGGATCCCATAACAATCGTCGCCGCTCCATCTCGGCGGCAGGACCCGGGCCGCATGCGTGGTCCGCATGTAAAACAGGGTATCCCGGCTGCACGAATCCGAAAAGCACCCCGCCGACCTCGCGGGAGGGGTGAGTGCTGCACAACGCTGAGATTCGCTCGAGCGGATCAGGGTGGATCTGGACCAACTCGACCGCGCTCACCTGCTCACCTTCTCAACGTAGCGTGCCAGCTTCTCAGCGGCGTCGGCAAAACCGACCCACTTGAGGACCATCCGGTTCAACTCGATGTCGCAGTCAAGACAGAGCGGGCGGAAGACGCGGTCGTCCGCGCAGATCTGCCACTGGTGCACCGCTCGGTTGGTGCAGCCCGCGCGAAAGCACTTTAGCCGGCGAATGCCGGCCGCAGTGTAGGGGCGACGTCTCACGCCGCTCCTTCCCCATCGTCGATCCCCGGGATCACGATCCCCTCATTCCCGAGGCCACTGCCCGGCGCACCCACTGGCGGCGCAGCGGCCTCCTTCAGCCGCTTCACTTCCTCACCCGCGTCGTCGATCGGGAAGCCCGCCGCGATCAGCATCGCCACTGCGGTCTCATCGGAGATCGCGCCGGCCGCCAGCAGATCGCGCACGATCTCGCTCACCTGCTTCCGGTCGATCGGCACGATGGAGCCGAAGCTCGGGTAGGCGGTGAGCTCGTCGAAGGCGCCGGTAGGCCACGCCTCCAGGTCGAAGTCTGCCGGTTCGCCCCAGTCGCGGAGCCAGCGGAGTGCGTACTTCAGGAGCATCCCCAGCTTGTCACGCCGGGTGGTCCGCTTCGCAACTGTCTTCGCGAGCGTCGGGATCATCGCGATCATCATCGCGTAGCCGCTCGGGAGCTGGGTCGCGTCGGAGACGCCGGCGAGGATGTGAGAGGTGCGGCTGTTGCGGAGCGCCTTGTCGAGCAGGAACTCCTCATGCTTGAGGAGCAGGTCGTTCCCCTTCGACAGGTCGACGGCTGCGAGCTTCCGCCCGTTGTAGATCTGCCCCGGCTGGTATTTTTGCTCGGCAGGATGCTGCGCCATCCCGGGGCGCGGTGCGCCGGTGGTTACCGAGGGGTTCTCGTCGTACAGCGGCGGGAACGCGTGGAGGTAGGTGGTCAGCTTCAGGTCGCTGTGATCCTGGCGGAGATCGAGCAGCACGTGGAGCACCGAATCACCTTCCGGGAGCCCCCAAGGCTGGCGGTTGTCCTCGCGGTTCGGGATGTAGAAGAGTGGCACCTGGTCGAATCCGGTATCCGAATTCACGATCGGTAGGCCGTCCGTCGCGAGCTCGGCGCCGAGCAGCTTCAACCCGTCCCACCCGGTCGCGGCCCGTGCGCCACCCTTCGTCTCGAGCTGGTACCACCCGGCGCTCACCACGCACACCACTGTCCGATCACCACCGGTGAGGACCCGGATCCCCGCCTCGCGCGCCTCATCGACCGTGACGAGGCGATAGTGCCGCCGATACAACACCACCTCGCCGTCACGGTCACGCAGATCCTTCAGGTTTGACGCGGGCACGTCCAGGTACTGCCCGTTGTTCATCTCCTCCCAGGCAAGATATGCCTCGGAGAAGTCGCCCTCGCTGTTCTCCCACACGGGGAAGAAGCTCTCCGGATCGTGCGCGCGGAGGCGGAGGCGGGTGCCGTCGGGCCGGAGCTCGTACACGCAGTCACCCACCGCGGCCGCGTCCGTCTCGCCCCGGAAGATCTTCGATGCCCAGCGCTCGCGGTCCGCCCAGAGGTTCAGCAGCTCCTGGCGCGCTTTCGCACCGGCGTTTGCCGCGTCTCCCGACCCTGGCACCTCGATCGCCACTCGGTCCCCGAGCACCGCGTCGCGGCTGGTCTCCACGATCAGCGCGTAGTCGCCGTACTCGCGGAGTTTCTTCGCCGCCTCGCGGTCCTTCAGCAGCGCGCCGAACCGGTTCTCGGCGAGCGCGCGGAAGAGCTCGTATTGCCGCAGTCGGTCCCGGTGATCCTCCGGTACCCAGTCGCCCTGGTAAGGGAGCAGGGAGGTGTTGTCCACCAGCCCGCTCAGCGCGGACGTGACGATGGCGCCGAAGGTCTTCATGGGGCGTTCTCCTGGGGAGTGCGATGCTCGTAGATGTGCCAGACGAGGAACCCGCCCGCGCTCAGGACAGTGCCGATGTACGTGAGCCCACTCGAATCGAACTCGCCTCCGGTACCGACCACCAGGAAAGTCCGCTGTTCGAGAAGAGCAGACTCGTCCACTTCGGCCCACATGCACGTGACTCCGTGCTGCGTCTGAATGGTCAGAATGCACGCACCAGCTGGCATCGCGATCGAGATTGCCGCACCGTGGTCCATACGCGGCACCGGAAACTTCCAGACGGCCTTAGCCATTCAGCACCTCGCGCATGCTCGTCACTCAGATCCTCCCGCGGGTGGCAGCGGTATAGCTCTCGCCCTGGCGCGACTCCTGGGCAATCTCCCCGATGGCGGGGAAGAGCGTGTGGCTGAAGTAGCGGACCATCGCTGCAGCGTGAGACGTCCAGTCGTGGAGCTCGCGGTTCGTGACCGTCCCGTCCCTCTGGATGATGCGCCGGTAGTTCTGCAGCGAGTCAATGGTCAGCGTGCAGGCCGGCGAGATCCGCATCGCGAACGGCCGGTCGTTG
>JAHWJV010000464.1 GCA_019348265.1 Gemmatimonadota bacterium | reverse complement strand
GGTGGTATGCGCGGGTATCCCGAGTTCGACGACCATGGGAGACCCCTCTGGTTTCCGGCGAACCCCCAGGCGGACTCCGCCGACATCTTCCCCGGCACCGACTTCCGCTTTCGGCCCGATCAGTTCGTAGTGCAGCCTGCCGGCGGGATGTCCCAGTTCGGCTACGCGTTCGATTCGGGCGGAAACCGATTCACCGTCTGGAACAGCAGGCATCTCCAGCACGTGGTGATTCCACACCGGTACGTGACGAGGAATCCAGCTCTCCACGTGGGGAACGTCATGGCATCCATCCCGGACCACGGCGACGCGGCCGCGGTCTATTCGATCACGTGGAACCCGCTGAACCTGCACGAATCGGAAATCGGGCACTTCACCTCCGCGTCGGGGACGTCCATGTACACCGGCGGGATCTTTCCCGACGAGTACCGGAACGCCGCGTTCGTCACCGAGCCGGTCCACAACCTGGTCCATGTCGATCTCCTGACCGCCACCGGAGCCACCTTCGTCGCACGGCGTGCCCGGGAAGGCAAGGAGTTCCTGGCATCGACGGATAGCTGGTTCCGCCCGGTGAACACGACGGTGGGGCCGGACGGGGGACTGTACATCGCGGACTTCTACCGGAAGCTCGTGGAGCACCCCGCCTGGATCGCCCGTGCGGACAGCCAGGGGATCTATACGTTCGCGGGCGTGCTCCAGGAGTCCGACTTCCTGGAGGGGCAGGACCGGGGGCGCATCTACCGGGTCGTGCCGGAGGGGCACTGGAGAGCCGCAGCCGAACGACCGAGTCTCAGCCGCGCCAGCGGCCGCGAGCTGGTGAGGCACCTGGCCCACCCGAACATGTGGTGGCGCGCGACGGCGCAGCGGCTCCTGGTCGATCGGCGGGATCGCTCGGTCGTGGGAGCCCTCGAGCGGCTGGCAGCCGAGCCCGGATCACCAGAGGGGAAGATCCACGCGCTCTGGACACTGGAAGGGCTTGCCGCCCTCGAGGACGAGGTGGTGCTGCGGGCACTGCGTGAGGCGCGCCCGGAGGTCCGAGAGCAGGCGGTGCGTCTGGCGGAGCTCCGCCTCGGCAGTCCCGGCATCGCTGACGCGCTCCTGCGGATGGCGGGCGACGCCGACGATCGGGTGCAGTTCCAGATCGCGCTGACGCTCGGCGAGTTGCCGGGCGACCGTTCTTTCGACGCGCTCCGGCAGATAGCGGCCGGCCACCTGCCCGACCCCTGGTTCCAGACCGCGGCGCTTAGCGCCTCCGGGACCGATCCGCTCCGCTGGTTCGCCGCACTACGGGAAGGCGACCCCTCACGCCGCGCGACGCCGGGGCGGCAGCAGTTCGTGCGGCGGGTTGCTTCCCTCGCGGGTGCGCGGCAGGACGGTGAGGAGATAGGCGGGCTGCTCGGGGCGGTTACCGGGGACGATGACGGCAGATGGATCCTGGAAGGGGTCGCTGAAGGACTTCAGCGGGGGCGGCGCGTGCGCGCGGAGCTAACGTCGGCGAAGGAAGCCGACCTCCTGCGTCTCCTCGAAGCACCGGCGGCCGAGGTGCGGCAAGCCGCACTCGCCGTCGCCTCGCGCGTCCATTTCAGAGGAGCCGCCGCACTTCGCGCAGTGACGGACCGGGCGGCGCGAATCATCGTCGATCCGAGCGCCTCGACCGCCGCCCGCGTGCATGCCATCAGGGTGATGGGTCTGGATCCCGGCCCATCGCGAGTTGCCGCGGTCGCGGAGCTCGCCGACCCTCGCCATCCATCGGAGGTCCAGCTCGCGGCCGTCGGGGTGCTGATCGAGAAGGATGACCTCGATGCGACCCGCGCTCTGCTGAGGCGGTGGAACGGTTATCCCCTGGCGGTCCGGGACGTGGCTGAGCGCGGGCTGCTCGCGCGCCCAAGGCACGCCGCAGCGCTCCTGGACGCGGTGGCCGCTGGCGAAGTCGACCCCGCGCGCATCGGCCGCGGCACCCGCGCGCGGTTGACCGGCCACTCCGACCTGGCGCTGAGGGAGCGTGCGGGTGCACTGTTTCGCGATGCCGTGCAGGACAGCCGGGAAGCGGTCATTCGCCGGTACCACCAGGCCACGGTCCAGGGTGGGGACCCGGCGAGTGGCAGAACGGTGTTTCAACGGGTCTGCAGCGCGTGTCACAAGGTCGGCGACATCGGCAGCGAAGTCGGACCCGACCTTGCAAGCCTCACCAATCGCACTCGCATCGATCTGATGGCGCAGACGCTCCACCCGAACGACAACATCGCGCCGGGATACGAGGCTTATCTCCTGGAGACCTCCGATGGCCGGTCGTTCAGCGGGGTGATGGCCGAGGAGAGCCCGGTCAGCGTGTCGCTGCGCGCACCCGGCGGAGCCGAGCAGACTTTCTCGCGTAGCATCATCGCGCGGCTCGAGCCGCTTTCCGTTTCCCTGATGCCTGAGGGTCTGGAAGGCGCGATCGACGTACGCGAGATGGCGGATCTGCTCAGCTATCTCAAGAGCTTGAAGTGATCAGGACGATCCCGTAGCTGCCGACCAGCGGCAACATGGCCGTCGGCGAGAAAACGCCGTCCGGCTCCACCCCTTCCCAGACGGGAGAGGAGAACGAGAAAACATGGGTGATCTCAACGTAGGCATCGTCGGGCTCGGCTGGGTGGCCGGCGCTCACATCGAGACCTTCAAAAAGGTGACGGGGGCGAACGTCACGGCGGTCTGCTCACGTCGCGACCTCGATGAGGCGGAGCTCGCCGCGAAATTCGGCATTCCGCTCCGCGTCTACAACGACTACGACGAGATGCTGCGGGACCCTTCGATCGACATCGTCGACATCTGCACTCCGCATCCGTTCCACCCGGCGCAGGCGATGGCGGCCGCGCGAGCCGGCAAGCACCTGATCATCGAGAAGCCGATCGCCCTGTCCTACGCCGACGCGAAGGAGATGCGGCAGGTGATCCAGGAGAGCGGAGTTCGCAGCTGCGTCTGCTTCGAGGTTCGGTTCTCCGGCCACGCCGAGGCGATCCGCTCCACCCTCGACCAGGGCCTGCTCGGCGAGCTCCACTACGCGGAGGTGGATTATTACCACGGGATCGGGCCGTGGTACGGCCAGTTCGGCTGGAACGTGAAGAAAGACATGGGCGGCAGCAGCCTGCTCACGGCCGGCGTGCACGCGCTCGACCTGCTCCTGATGTTCATGGAAGGGGAGGTGGAGG
>JAHWJV010000463.1 GCA_019348265.1 Gemmatimonadota bacterium | reverse complement strand
CGCAGCGCCCGGCCGAGGATCGACAGCGCGAGCGGGTCGTGGTCGTCCGGCAGGCCAGGTGCCGGCTTCGGGCGGGCGAGGCCGGCCAGCAGCTGCGGTACCTCCGGATGCCAGCGGGCCAGGTCCAGCTCGACCAGGGTGCGGGCGGAGTCGGTGATCGCCAGGTCGAGCGGCTCTCCCGCGCGGCCGCCGACATCCGCTCGCACCGAGGGCGCGCCCATAGCCGCGGCCATGGCCATCCCTTCCTTGATCGAGGCGACCGACGCGGCGCGCGTGGCCGCGTCCGGCGCCGACATCTGGCCGCCGAGCTGGAAGTTGACGATCTTCACGCCCGCCTGGTCCGCCGCCGCCCGCAGGCGCTCGGCGTAGGCGACCGTCTTCTCGTCCATGTGGTTGATGATGATCTCCATCTGGCGGAGCCCGAGCTCCTCCCGCACGAAGCGCGGGACGTCGAGCGCCGTCATGCGCGGGGTGCCGGCGGGCGTGCTCGTGTTCTGCGTCGCGGCCATGCGCTCCCGGAAGCTCCAGGTGGCGATCGCGATCCGATCGAGCGGATCGGCGCGCCCCCTGCCGCCAAGGGAGCCCGGAGCGGCGCTGCTGCAGCCGGCGGCCAAGAGGGGCGCGGCTAGCGCGGCGGAACCCTTCTTCAGGAATTCGCGACGTTGCATGAGTCTCAACCAGCTCGGAGGGCGTCGTGGACGCGATCGGCCGGACGGCCGCCACGGTAGGAAGTGGAGCAGGAGTGAGCGTACCACGGCTCGCGCCGCCCGTCAACGGTGCGCCGGTGAAGTTGACAACACCGCGCATGGCGGTCAGGTTCCGGCGGAGCCCGACACGCGGATCGTCCCCACTCCGCGGGGCACCGCGCTGCGCCGCCATCCTCCGGGGGCGCTCGAGCAACGCTGAATTTTAGTCGTGCATCTGCCGCGCGTCCCGCGCCGGGCACCATCTCACATATCTTCACCCCGGCGTTCGTCGTTGAACGCGAGGGAAGCCGTTCCACTCGCGGTATCGATCACGCTCTGTGCTGCGCGCGCGCCGCGCCTATGAGGGTAATCGTCGCTGGTCCATCGTCATCCCGGAGGGTCCGTGAGGGGACTCGTGCGTTCCGCCCTGCTAGCTGGTGGTCTTACCATGGCCATGGGGTGCAGCCAGTCAGCGGCCCCGGATGCTGCGAGTGGCGGCACCCCTCCTCAACCCGCGGTAGCGAGCAGTGAGGCCGCCCGCGCCTTCCTCGCGGCGCTCGCCGACTCCACGCGGACGGCCGCGGCCCTCGACTTCGACGGCGCCGAGCGAAGGCGCATGTTCGTCGTCCCGACGGTCATGGTGCAGGGAGGCCGCCGCGGACTGACGCTGAGCCGCATGACCCCGCAGCAGCGCGAAGCCGCCTGGCGCCTGCTCGGGACCGGCCTCAGCGAGCAGGGGCTCCAGACGGCGAGGGCGATCACGGCGAACGAGGCGCTCATTCGCCAGATCGAGCTCGCGGATACCATCGGCGACCGCTACCAGCGCAACCCGCTGACCTACTACGTCTCGGTCTTCGGAACGCCCGGACCCGCCGAGCCGTGGAGCTGGCGCTTCGAGGGGCACCACCTCTCCGTGCATGCCACGCACACGGGGAGCACCGGGACCATCGTCGCCCCTCTGTTCATGGGCGCGAACCCGCACCGGGTGCTGACTGGGCCGACCGCCGGGTCGCGCATGCTGGCGCGGGAAGAGGACGTGGGTCGGGACCTGATCCGGATGCTCGACGAGACGCAGCGGAAGCGCGCGCTTCTCACTGCCGCCGCCTACCGGGACATCCAGCGGCGCAACGATCCCGCGGGTCGCCCACGGGCGATGGAAGGGCTGCCGGCGGGGGAGATGACCGCGCCGCAGAAGGCGAAGCTTCGGGAGCTCGTCGAGGTGTACGCAGCCCGAATGACTCGGAGCGCCGCGCAGGAACAGCTTTCTCGGCTGGGCCGCGCCGGGTTCGATCGCCTGCACTTCATCTGGGCGGGGGCGGTGGAGCCGGGGCAGGCGCACTACTACCGCATTCACGGCCCCACGCTCCTGGTCGAGTACGACAACGCGCAGAACAACGCGAACCACTCGCACACGGTCTGGCGCGACCTGGAGAACGATTTCGGCGGGGACCTTCTGCAGAAGCACTACCAGCATCACCCCCACTGAGCGTCCGGCGCACGCAACCGTCCGCCGTCGACCCGCGGTACCCTCCGGTGGTTCCGGCGAAGAATCCGAGTGCCGAACAGTCGGCTGCGGATTGGACACGATAAGTATCCCCAGCCGGCGCGTTATTACGCGAAGTGTCCGCATAGTACACCCATCCCGGAGTTATGCGGAACTCCTTCCTCGTTTGCATTGATTCGCGGCCCGAGCTAAGTCGTGCAGCCACTGCGGATGGGAGCTGCGGTGGTGAGTCTGTTGAACGAAACCGCTTCGCGGTAGGCTCTCCTCCTCCGCGGGCTCCCTCCTTTTGCCCGTTGTCTGGCCAGGGTCGCCAGCCTCTTCCGACGGGTTCCTTTCCACGCGTACCGATGGGCTGACTTTCGCAGCGGGAGGCGGAGTGTTCCTCCGTTCTCCCTCTCTGGAAAGGAGCCTCTCATGTCCCCGCTTCGCCAGCGCATGCTCGAGGACCTGCGCCTGCGCAACTACGCGCCCAAGACGCGACCCATCTGCAGGTGGCGGACATCGACAGTGCGCGCATGGTGATCCGCGTGCGGCAGGGCAGGGGGCGCAAGGACCGGCTCGTCATGCTCTCCCCCGTGCTGGTGGAGGAGCTGCGCGAGGGCGGCTACGTCATCGTCGTGCGGCACACCGTCACCGAGGAGGGCGGCGTCGACGACCCGACGAAGCTCGACGTGTGCGAGCCCCAGCGCGAGCTCACCGACGAGGGACGGCAGCAGGCACGCGAGCTCGGCGCGGCCATCGCCGACCTCGACATCCCGATCGGCCAGCAGTGGCTGGCCGAGGAGCCGGTCCGCATCGGTGCCGGGAGCTGGATCGGCGCCGCGGTGATCGTGCTGCCGGGCAGCGACATCGGCCGTCACGTCACGGTCGCCGCGGGCTCCGTGGTCCGCGGGTCGCTGCCCGACAACTGCGTCGCGGCGGGGTCGCCGGCCAAGGTGGTGCGCCAGCACGTCGAGGGCCGCGGCTGGGTGCCCGAGGGGAAGCCGCCGCCGGCGCCC
>JAHWJV010000462.1 GCA_019348265.1 Gemmatimonadota bacterium | reverse complement strand
GGGTGCGGCGGACGAAGTCCCGGCAGACCTCCTCGAAAACGGGTCCCATGAAGTCATCCAGATCGGGCACCACGGCCTCGTCCCACAACCGCTCCGGCTCCACCAGTCCCAGGCTGCCGCCATTCACCAGGCGGACCACGGTCCGGTGCCAAAACGCGACGTAGGGATCTACGATGCGGTACAGCACGCGCTTGGAGCGATGCGGATTCTTTTCCGTGACCGGAACGATGCGCGCGATCACCTGCATCTCTTCCAGCCACTGGAGCGGCCGTTGGATGGCGCCGCCCACCCTTCCCACCCGCTTCGTGATCCCGCTCCAGGTCTGCTCGCCTCCCGCGATCGCTTCGATGATGGAATAGTGGACGTGCGCGTCGGACGTGAACGCATCCAGCATGTGCTGGGCATCGTCCACCAGCCGGCCCGCGGGAGACAATAGAGCGGCGGCCGCGTTTTCCGGGAGGGTCCGGTCCGGATCCAGCAGGCTCAGGTGTCCGGGGAGGTGACCGAACAGGCCGTACGCCACCAGTTGGTCCCGCACGCCATAGTGGGGCATGAAGAGCGCGGCGTCAGCGAAGCCGAACGGCTTCACGATCAGCTTGGCCGTGCGCCGCCCGTACAGCGGCTGATCGATCTGCTCGAGCCGGTTCATCGCCGAGATGTAGGAACCGCTCAGAACGAGCTTCATCCCGGTTCCCTGCCAGTCGTGGTCCCACGCGCTCTGGATGATCGACGTCAGCGCGGGGGCGGCGGCGGCGAGGTAGGGAAATTCGTCGAGCACGAGCACGAAGGGGTTCCCACCTGCCCGGTCCCTCACGTAGGCGAACATCTCCTCCCAGGAGGGAAAGACAACGCCGTGACGGAGGGCCGCATCCCCGAACCGAGCGCCGACAATGCGGCTGAGCGCCGCGAGTTGCTCCGACTCGGTCCGCCGCGTAGCCTGGTAGTAGATGCCTCCGACCTGCCTGGCGAAGCGCGAAAGGATGAAGCTCTTGCCGACGCGGCGCCGCCCGACCGCGAATACCAGATCGGGCCGAGGCCTCTCCCAAACTTCTTCCAGCATCTGCCATTCAGCGTCGCGATTGAGTACGTCTGATGGTTTCGGCATGGACGATCTCGTCATGATCAGGAGAAGCAGGCATCCGCCGACAGACTACCGACAACGGAACTACCAGCTGTGGTACTTCCACTGGTGGTAGTCAATATTCTACTGTGCGAGACGGATTGTAAAGGAGAATGTAGTACCCGCCGGGCTCTACCGCTGGTTGGGCTCCGATCCGAATTGCACGCGAAAGCCGCCCGTCGCCCGTCCCGTGCTCCCCGCCCCGGGCTCGGGCCCCGCCTCCAGCACCAGCACGCGCGTGCAGCCCCGCGCCGCAAGGTGCCACGCCACGCTGGCGCCGATCACCCCTCCGCCCACGATCACCACGTCGTATCTCTCCACCGGCTCCTCCCGGGAACGAGCGACCCTGCCGCGAGTGGATGAATTGTGAACCGGGAAGCAGCGCGTGGAAAGGGCGGTGGCGAGCCGCCGGGCACGCGCGTACTTTCCGGCGAGACCCACATCCGCGGACGAGCTGCCGTCCGCATCGACGACCAGAGGGCGGACCCAGTGGCGGACGACCAGACGATGAGCACCGTCGCCGTGCTCGGCGCGGGAACCATGGGCAACGGCATCGCGCAGGTGTGCGCGATGGCCGGCTACGCCGTCGCGCTGTCGGACCCTCAGCCCGACGCGCTGGAGCGCGCGGTGAACACGATCCGCGGCAACCTGGAAAAAGGCGTCGACCGCGGAAAGGTGTCCATCGAAACCCGCGACAAGGCCCTCCACGGGCTGCGCAAGGCCAAGGACCTGGCCGACGCCGTGAGCCGCGCGGACCTGGTGATCGAGGCGGCGCCGGAAAGCATGGACCTCAAGACGGCCATCTTCCGCGACCTGGACGGCCTGGCGCCCGCTCACGCCGTGCTGGCCACCAACACGTCATCGCTCAGCGTCAGCCGCATCGCCGAAGCCACGGGCCGCGCGGAGCGGGTCGTCGGCCTGCACTTCTTCAACCCCGTGCACATCATGAAGCTGCTGGAGGTGGTGCGCGGGCGCGAGACGTCGCGGGAGACCCTCGACGCCTGCCTCGCCTTCGCGCGGCGGATCGGCAAGGAGCCCATCGTGGTCACCGACACGCCGGGGTTCGCCTCGTCGCGGCTGGGGGTGGTGCTGGGGCTGGAGGCCATGCGGATGGTGGAGCAGGGCGTCGCCACCCCGCAGGACATCGACAAGGCCATGGAGCTGGGCTACAACCACCCCATTGGCCCGCTGAAGCTGACGGATTTGGTGGGGCTCGACGTGCGGCTGGGCATCGCCGAGTACCTGCACGGGGAGCTGGGGGACGAGCAGTACCGCCCGCCGGAGCTGCTGCGGCGGATGGTGGCGGAGGGGAAGCTGGGAAAGAAGAGCGGCCAGGGCTTCTACGACTGGGCGCAGGAGGGCCGGTGAGCGCGTACGAGCTGCTCCAGGTGGAGCGCGACGGCGCCGTCGCCATCGTCACCATCGACCGTCCCGAAAAGCGCAACGCGCTGAGCGCGCAGGTGCGCGCCGAGCTGATCGTCGTGCTCGACGCGTTGCGCGCGACGACGTGGGCGGCGTGATCCTGACCGGCACCGGGCGCGCGTTCGTGGCCGGGGCCGACATCGGCGAGGTCGGCGGGTCCACGCCCGTCGAGGCGAAGCGGCTGGCGCGCAAGGGGCAGGAGGTGTTCCGGAAGTTCGAGGCGTCGGCCAAGCCGACGGTCGCGGCCGTCAACGGGTTCGCGCTGGGCGGCGGGTGCGAGCTGGCGCTGGCCTGCGACGTCCGCATCGCGGCCGACACGGCGAAGCTGGGCCAGCCGGAGATCAACCTGGGCATCATCCCCGGCGGCGGCGGCACGCAGCGGCTCCCGCGCGTCGCAGGCACCGGCCAGGCGATGCGGCTGGTCCTGTCGGGCGAAATCATCGATGCCGCCGAGGCGCTCCGCATCGGCCTGGTGGACGTCGTCCATCCTGCGGCCGAGCTGCGCGAGCGCACGCTGGAGTTCGCGCGGGGGATGGCGGGCAAGTCGCCCGTCGCACTGCGCATGGCCAAGTCCGCCGTCCGCGCCGCCGCCGAGATGCCGCTGGCCGCCGGCCTCCAGTACGAGACCGAGGCGTTCATCACCTGCTTCGGCAGCGAC
>JAHWJV010000461.1 GCA_019348265.1 Gemmatimonadota bacterium | reverse complement strand
TCAGCCGGGACCACCGCGAGACGGGCATCGTGCTGACGTCCAGCCGGTCGGCGACCGACTACGGCACCCGCATCGCCGACAGCCCGGCCCGGGGGTTCGTGGCCAAGGCCGACCTTTCGGGTCCGGCCCTGAGTGGTCTGTTGGGTGAGGACCGGTGAGGCGACGGCTCCCGGTCTGGTGGATCGTCCTCACCCTGGTGCCGGTGGCCGTGGTGGTGGTCGACGCCGTGGCCGACGGGCGGGCGGAGTACGGCTACCTCTGGGGCCCGTTGGCCGCCTCGCTGACCCGCGGGCGGAGCGACGTCGTGGTGGAGAAGGCGTTTCAGCCGCCTGAGCTGTGGAGCTTCGCCATGGCCGTCCGCCAGGGCGACGGGGAGCTTCGCCAGGCGGTCAACCGTGGAATTCGCGAGATGGTGCAGGGCGGAGATCTCGCCGGGATCCTCGCGAGGTACGGCGTTCCCTATTACCCGCCGTGCTCGTCCGCAGACACGGGGAGTGCCTGCGGGAAGGGTGGGCAAGAGGTTGCGACGTTGGGTGCGGCGACCGGTTCGCCGCGTCACTGACGCTGGCGAGCCGGTTCCACCGGGCAATTCTGTGGCGCCCGGTGGAACCAGCATGAATCATGGACATCATGAATCGGCACCTGTCCTCGGTGAGTTGGGCGACGCTTTCCGTCGGTGCGCTCGCGCTCGCGCTCACATCCCCCGCCCATGCCCAGCAGGGTGATCCGGTCCCGCGGGACACCACCCCCGTAGCACTGCCGGAGATCGTGGTGATCGGCTCGATCCTGCCCTCCATCGGCCCGGCGGTCGGCTCCGGGACCCCCGCACGGGTGGAGATCCTCCAGGCAGACGAGCTGCGTGGCGGGAGGCCGCGTCTGCTAAGCGACGCGCTCGCCGGACGGGAGGGATTCTCGCTGTACGACGATCTGGGGAGCCCCTTCAAGACCACGCTGGTCACGCGCGGCTTCGCGGCCAGCCCCGTGGTCGGGCTCCCGCCGGGGGTGAGCGTCTTCCTGGACGGGGTGCCGGTCAACGAGCCGGACGCCGGGCAGGTCAACTTCGACCTGTTGCCGCTGGAACACGTGGAGCGCGTGGAACTGCTGAGCGGCACCGCCTCGCTCCTCGGTCCGAACTCGCTCGGCGGCGCCGTGAACCTGGTGACCCGGCGCGGAGCCGGCGGGGCGGAGGTGGAGGCGTCGCTCGCCTCGTTCGGGGCGCACTCGGCCACTGCCTCGGTGGGCGGGGGACTGGCGCGGGGATGGAGCTATTACCTGGGCGGCAGCTACGCGGACGAGGGCGGATGGCGCCAGCTGACGAAGGCGCGGCTGGGCAACCTGTTCGCCAGTGTGGGTCGGAGCGGCCGGCACGGCGGCATCCGCCTGCAGGTGCTCGGCGCGACCTCGCGGGCGGAGACGGCCGGTTCGCTTCCCTTGAGCGTGTACCGCGTGCGCCCCGACTCCAACCTCACGGCGGGCGACTTCGAGGATCTGGCCCAGCTGCACGTGGCACTCGCGGCGTACACGCGAGTGGGTACGGGCCGTGGGTCGCTGACCGCCTACCTGCGCCACCACGACGCGGAGCGCTTCAACGTCAACCAGGCCGCCGACCCGGACGTTCGGAGCTTCTCCCGGAACCGGACCGCGGGCGCGAACGCCGACTGGCGTACCGCATGGCCGGTGGGACGCGGCACCCTCGGGGTGCGCGCGGGGGTCGGGGGCTCCCTCCACGGCACGTCGATCCGCATCTTCGCGGAGCGAATCGACCCGCGCCTGACCACCCACGTCCGGAGTCCGATCCGCGAGGCGGACGCCTACGGGATCGCCGACTTCCAGGTGGGGCGGCTGACGCTCTCCGGGGGGCTGCGCCACGATGCCATCCAGATCCCGTTCCGCAACCGTCTGAACTCTGCCCGGGACACGACCAGCAGCTACTTCCGCTTCAGCCCGCGCCTCGGCGTGGGTCTGGAAGCCGGCCGGGGCATCACGGTGTACGCGTCTGCCGGGCAGAGCTTTCGCCCGCCGGCGGTGATCGAGCTGGCCTGCGCCGACCCGGAAGAGCCCTGCCCCCTGCCCTTCGCGCTCGGTGACGACCCACCGCTGGACCCCGTCGTGGCGACCACCGCGGAGATCGGGTCGCGCTGGACGGCGGGGCCACTCTCTCTGAGCGTCTCCGCGTACCGGACCGGCGTCCGCAACGACATCTTCCTCTTCCCCTACGACGAAGAAGGCGAGCCGGAGGGCTCCACGATCGACGGGTACTTCGCGAACATCGAGGCGACCCGGCGCGAGGGAGTCGAGCTGGGGTCGCGTGTGCGGCTGGCCGGAGATCACCGGCTCTACCTGAACTACGCATTCACCCGCGCCACCTTCCGGACCGACGACGTCGAGCTCTTCAGCATCCGCGAAGCCGACGGTCGCGAGAACGAGGTGGAGAGCGGGGATCGCCTGCCGCTCGTGCCCGAGCACACCCTCGCGCTCGGAGGGATGCTCCGTCTGCCCGCGGGGTTCCACGTGGGGGGCGATGGGCGCTACGTGGGCCGGCGCTGGCGCCGCGGCGACGAGGCCAACGACGAAGAGCCGCTGGCAGGCTACTTCCTGGCCGACACGCGCCTGGGCTTCGCGGCGCACGGGTGGGAGGTCGACGGCATCGTCCAGAACCTGCTCGGCACCCGGTACGCCACATTCGGGACCTTCAACTTGAACCAGGGTGCCGGGAACCGGCTGGAAGACTTCCTGGCCCCGGGGCAGCCACGGCGGTTCGTCCTCGCGGTCCGGCGCGAGTGGAGGTGAGATGACCCGCAAGCACTTTCTGGGTGGCCTGATTGGTCTGGCCGCGATGCCGCTCGTCGGCTGCCTGGAGGCGAAGGAACCCGCCCCGCAAGGCGGACAGGAGATCCCCAAGCTGAGGAAGTCGAAGACCGAGTGGCGCAGGCTGCTCCCTCCGGCGGCCTATGCCGTGATCTTTGAGGGGAACACGGAGCCCCCGGGATCCAGCCCGCTGAATGACGAGAAGCGGGACGGCACCTACATCTGTGCGGCTTGCTTCCTTCCGCTCTTCACTTCTGGGGCGAAGTTCGAGAGTGGCACAGGGTGGCCCAGCTTCTGGAGACCGATTGCCGGACGGGTCGGCACCAGGCGGACGTGGCTGCACACGGAGTATCACTGCATCCGCTGCGAGGGGCACCAGGGGGGTGTCTTCGATGATGGACCGCAGCCCACCGGGAAGCGCTA
>JAHWJV010000460.1 GCA_019348265.1 Gemmatimonadota bacterium | reverse complement strand
GCGCCACACGCCGCATCACGGGGAAGGGAAGCCGGAGCCGCTCCGCCACCTCGGCCCCGATGTGTGGAGTCGGCGGATTACCCAGGAGGATCGCTTGGTGTACCGGGTCCTGTCGAACGGGATTGACGTGCTCCAGGCCCGATATTACTACACCTGATGCGAGAGTCATCCGTGACTTCGGGATGACTCATCACGACGGCCCTAGCGGAAGATCTTCTGCAGGCGGCTCCACCACCGGCGTCCGGAGCGAAGCGGGGGCACCGGGAGCGGCGGCTGGCCCTCCAGTATCCGCCGGGGGTTCTCCACCGTGGGCAGCTCTGCCTGCTCCTCCCCTCCCGTCTCCACCAGCCGCTCGCGTCTAGCCGCGGCCCGTGGCGGTCTTCGAGCAGGATGACGTCGTCCAGTTCGCGGGTGCTGAGAGAGGAGAAGAGGAGTCGGCTCACGTAAGTCGCGGCAAGCTCACCGCCCGAGAGGTGGTCGTCTCGGACCCTCCGCGCTTCTCCGGAGCACGGGTTGTCCGCGTCCGAGAGCGAGTCGGGGTTTCTCAGCCCGTGTTCGCGAAGATGCTTGGTGTCGCCCTCCCCACGGTGCGTGCGTGGGAGCAAGGACAGAAGGAGCCGGCCGGATCCGCCCGGCGCTTGCTCAGATCTGAGAAGCAGCCCGAGATCGTCGAGCTGACAATCCGGGAGCCGGGTGATCCAGCGGAGCGTCGCGCGCGTCGCACGGGAGCCGCGGCAGTACGGAAGAGGTGATCTCGATCCTGGCGCAGGTCCAAGCCCTACCCCTACGCCTCGGCCCCGTAGTACTCGTAGTAGGTGTACTCACCGTGCGCGGCGGCCTTGGAGTCCGGATCGTTGAGAACGGCACCCACGACATTCGCCCCGACACCCCGTAGCTGCTGCATGGCTTTGAGAGCGCCGCCGCGCTCCGTCTTTCCGGCGCGCACCACCATGAGGACGCCGTCCACCATGGTTCCGAGAATGGCCGCATCGGAGGCCGCGAGGAGCGGCGGGGCGTCGATGATCACTATGTCGAAGCGCTCCGAGAGCCCTTCCAACGCCTTCCGCATGCGGCCCCCGCCCAGGAGCTCCGCCGGGTTGGGCGGAAGCGTGCCCGCAGCGAGAAAGCTAAGGCCCTCCACCTGCGTGCCGTGCAGCACCTCCGCAGGTTTGGCATGCCCGAGCAGAAGTTCGGTAAGCCCTGGACTCCGGACCACGCCGAAAACTTTGTGTAGACGAGCCTTTCGAAGGTCGCAGTCCACTAGTAGAACCCGCACCCCCTGCTGCGCGTATGTAACTGCCAAATTGGATGCAGTCGTGCTCTTTCCCTCCGATGGAGACGTGCTGGTCACCAGGAGAGTTCGGAGCGACCGTACCGCCTGCGAGAAGAGCAGGTTGGTTCGGAGCGTTCGGTACGCCTCCGCGCCGGAGGAGCGGAGGTCAGACACGGTGGCGAGCGCCAGTTTCTGACTGTCGTCGCTGCGCGTTGCGCCCCGGCTTCCGAGCAGACGCCGCGGCACGTTAGAGCCCTCGTGTATCGGCGGAATGACCGCGAGCCCAGGCACGTGCAGTAGCTGCTCGAGCTCATCACTCCGGCGGATGGCGGTATTCATCTGCTCCCGCACGAATGCGGCAGCACCCCCCACCATCAGCCCCAGGATGAGCCCCATCGTCAGCTTCACGCCGCTCCCCGTGCCGACGGGCGAAGTCGGCACTGGAGCGCGATACACCACCTCCACCTGCCCCGCCTCCACGGCTTCCGCCATGCGGGCTCTCTGAAGCTCCTCCCGCACCTGGTCCGTAATCTTCAGCGTGCCCTCCACCTGCTGGACGAGCCGCTGCTCCTCCGCCTCGGCGGTAGGGAGCGTCTGGATCTCGCTACTGTTCCGCGCTTCCAGGCCGTCCAATGCGGCGATCCGCGCGTCCAGCACGGCCACGTGGCTGCGCACTGCGTCGACCGCCTTCGCCTCGGTCGAGGCGACCAGCAGGTTGAGTCGCTCAACGTCCGGATGCTCACCGGTGCTGCCGAGCGATCCGCTGGTGAGGGAATCGCGCGCGCTCTCATATTGCGAGAGCTGCGTGTAGAGCTGCGCGATGGCCGGGTTGGACGCGATGCCGGGATAGGATGCCAGAGACCGGAGCGCCCGCGCACGCGCAACACGCGAGCCTGACAGGCCCGTCAGCATCGACTGGTATATCTGTCGGTCGGCGGCGAGCTCCTCCCGCCGCATTTGCAGGCTGAGCAGCCCCTCCTGCTGCGCCGCGAACTTCCCCCGCGAGCTGAACACCCGCTCCCGGCTCCGGAAGTTGCCCAGCGCAAGCTGAGCCTGGGTCAGCAACGAGTCCGTGGTGCGAAGTTGCTCCTCCAGGAAGATCCTCCGCCGTCGGGACGCCTGCTGCGCCGCGCGGGCATTCGCCGCCTGGAAGACCTCGATGGTGGTATTCACGACCCGCTGGGCGAGTTGCGGAACCTCCGAAGTGAACTCCACCACGACGGCATCCGTCTTTTCCTTGGGCCGCGCGACCAGGGTCCGGGCCAGATCATTGATCGCGACCTCGCGCGGCAACACCGCCAGCTTCGCTTCCCCAACCTCCGGTTGCGAGCCCACAACGAGTCGGATCCCCCCGGCTTCAGCCCGGCTACCATACGGCGCCCTGGCTTCCTGCCCGCCGGCGCGGAGGGAGACGAAGTCCTTCGCGAAACGGAGGGAAACCGTGTCCTCGCGCTCGGCACGGGCGCCGACAGCCAGATCGGTGAGCATCCCGACCGGAAAATCCGGCGTAAGGGAGCGAATGCGCAGCCCCTCCCGATCCACCACCTCTCCCAGGACCTCACGTCCCTTGAGCACCTCGATCTGCGAGAGGAGGGGGTCCGTGGTACGCCCCATCGCCCCCTCGAGCGCAGCCGCTTCAATCCCTCCGGTCATCGCCCGCCGGACGTCCGCCAGACGGATCAGCCCGCTCGCACGGTATTCCGGCGCCTGCCGAAGCACCGCGTAAGCGGTCAGGCCTAGCACTACCGCAGCGATCCCCACGATCAGCGTGACGTGACGCCGCAGGATCGCCAGCACCTCTCGCAGGTGAATGCTCTCCTCGGCGCTCTCGGCGTCGTCTCGCCAGCCGCCCGAGCGAGACTCGGAGTAAAGCATCGGCGGCGCGGGATATCCGCGCCGCTCCGCACGCACCAGATCAGTCATTGGGACCTACCTACCGGGAATCAGTTGATGAGGATGTTG
>JAHWJV010000045.1 GCA_019348265.1 Gemmatimonadota bacterium | reverse complement strand
CTCCTCGGTTCCTACACCTCAGCTCCGGTCCGAGAATGAGCATGCGAAAGTGGTATCCTCTGCTGGCGATCCTCGGCACCCTGGCCGCGGCGGGGTGCGGCTCTTCGGAAGGGGAAGATGCGGCGGGTGAGGGCAAGCCGCGGATCGCGCTGATCATGAAGTCGCTCGCGAACGAGTTCTTCGTCACCATGGCCGACGGGGCGCGGGAGCATCAGCGAGCGAACGCCGCGCGCTACGACCTCGTCGTCAATGGCATCAAGGACGAGAACGATCTGACGCAGCAGGTCGCCCTGGTCGAGCAGATGCTGGCCAGCGGCGTAGACGCGATCGTGATCGCCCCGGCCGACTCGCGCGCCCTGGTGCCCGTGCTGAAGAAGGCGCACGACGCCGGCGTGGTGGTGATCAACATCGACAACAAGCTGGACGAGCAGACGCTGGAGCGCGCCGGAGTCGAAATCCCGTTCGTCGGCCCCGACAACCGCGCCGGCGCGCGCATGGTCGGCGAAGCGCTGGCGAAGCATCTTCGGCCCGGCGATCCCGTCGCGATCCTGGAGGGCATTCCCACCGCGTTCAACGCGCAGCAGCGGCGCCTGGGGTTCGAGGACGCGATGCGCGCCGCCGGGATGAAGATCGTCGCGGTGCAGAGCGCACAGTGGGAGCAGTCGCGAGCGAACACCGTGGCATCCGCCATCCTGCGCGAGCACCCGGGGCTCAAGGCGATCCTCGCCAGCAATGACAACATGGCCCTCGGAGCCGCCAGCGCGATCCGCCAGGCGGGAAGGGACGGAGAGGTCGCGGTGGTGGGGTTCGACAACATCTCCGCCGTCCGGCAGATGCTCCAGGAGGGGCGGGTGCTGGCGACCGCCGATCAGCACGCCGATCAGCTCGCCGTCTTCGGGATCGAGTACGCCCTCCGGATGCTCGACGGCGAAGCCCGCCCGGAGGGTAGGGAGACCCCGGTGGATCTGGTGACGGGCACGGCGCGGTGATGGCTCGCGCCGGCGACCCGGCGGCGCTCCTCCGCATCCGCGGTCTCGGCAAGAGCTATGCGGCGCCGGTGCTCGTGGACGTGGAGCTGGACCTCGTCGGGGGAGAGGTTCACGCGCTCGTAGGGGCGAACGGGGCGGGTAAGTCTACCCTGGCGCGCCTGATCTGCGGCATCGACCAGGCGGACACGGGCGAGATGGAGCTGGAGGGCGCGGCCTACGCGCCGCGGGGGAAGCGCGAGGCCGAGCGGCTCGGCGTCCACCTCATCCCGCAGGAGCTCAATCTCATCGCCACCCTGTCCGTGGCGGAGAACCTCTTCCTCCCCCGGCTGCCGTCCCGGTTCGGTATGCTGGACCGCCCCCGGCTGGAGGCAGCGGCCCGCGCGGCGCTCGCCACGGTGGGGCTGGACGGCCTCGACCCGTGGACCGTGGTGGGCGGGCTGGGGGTCGGGCACCAGCAGCTGGTGGAGATTGCGAAGGCGCTCGCCCACCCCTGCCGCATGCTGATCCTGGACGAGCCGACCGCCGCCCTCACCAGCCCAGAGATCGAGACGTTGTTCGGCGAGATCGATCGGCTGCGGCGAGCGGGGGTCGCCCTCGTGTACGTGAGCCACCGGATGGAGGAGATCCAGCGCATCGCGGACCGGACGACCGTGCTCCGGGACGGCCGGGTAGTTCATACCGGGCCCACCGCGGAGCTGCCCACCGCACGGGCGCTGCAGCTGATGGTCGGGCGGGAGGTCGCACGCGCGATGTCGCGCGAGCGGGCGGCCCCGGGTGCGGTTGCGCTGACGGTGGAGGGCCTGAGCCGAGGAGAGCTGGTCGACAACGTCAGCTTCACCGTCCGCCGTGGAGAGATCCTGGGAGTTGCCGGTCTGGTCGGCTCCGGACGCACGGAGCTGCTGCGCGCGGTGTTCGGCGCCGACGCGCCGGACGCGGGACGCGTCCTGGTCGGCGACCCGCCGCGGCGCGTCAAGATCGAGCAGCCGAGCGACGCAGTCCGCGCGGGGATCGGCATGGTCCCCGAGGATCGCAAGGAGCAGGGCCTCCTGCTCCAGGAGCCGGTCCGGGTGAACGCGACGCTGGCGCGGTTGAGCGCGATGACGCACCGGGGCGGATGGCTGGACCTGGAGGCCGAAAGAGGAGTCGCCGAGCAGTCGCGCGACGCGATGGCGGTACGCTGCAGCTCCGTCGAGCAGCCCGTTCGAGAGCTCAGCGGCGGCAACCAGCAGAAGGTGCTGATCGGACGCTGGCTGCTTCGCGACGTCGACGTGCTCCTGTTCGACGAGCCGACCCGTGGCATCGACGTGGAGGCGAAGGAGATGGTGTACCGCGTCCTCGGTGAGCTCGCCGCGGCGGGAAAAGCGCTGGTGGTGGTCTCCAGTGAGCTGGAGGAGCTGCTGGCGATCTGCGACCGGATCGCCGTGATGTCGGCCGGGAAGATGGCGGCCACGCTCGAGCGGGACGAGTGCACGCACGAGCGGATCATGACCGCTGCGTTCAGCAACTACCTGTCGGGCCCCGACGCGGTCCTCCACGGAGCATCCGCGTGAATCCTCCGACGACGACCACCGCGGAGCCGGGCCGATCGCCGCTGGCGGGGCGCATGGGAGGACATCTCCAGGGCGCGGCCGCCGAGCATCTGGGCCTGGTCCTGGTGCTCGCCCTCCTGGTGGGTATGTTCGGGGCGCTCTCCGAGAACTTCCTCTCCGCGTTGACCTTCACCACCCTCGCGAACCAGATCCCGGCGCTGACCGTGGTCGCGGTGGGGATGACGCTGGTCCTGGTCATCGGCGGGATCGACCTGTCCGTGGGGTCGGTGCTCGCGCTCAGCGGCGGGATCCTCGGCGTCGCGCTCACGAGCTGGGGCTTGCCGCTCTGGTTGGGTGCCCTGCTCGCGCTCGGCGTGGGGCTGCTCGCCGGCATCGTCAACGGGTGGGTCACGGTCGCCTGGGCGGTCCCCTCCTTCATCGTGACGCTCGGGATGCTGGAGATCGCGCGCGGGTCGGCCTACCTGGTCACGGCGTCGCAATCGCTCTACGTCGGCGAGCCCGTCCAGCCACTGGGCGCGCCGACCGCGCTCGGGCTGTCCCCGACGTGGTTCCTGGCGATCCTGCTGGTGGCCGCCGGCCAGGTCACCCTCTCGCGTACCATCTTCGGGCGGTACATGATCGCCATCGGCACGAACGAGCAGGCTGTCCGCCTCTCCGGGATCGATCCGCGCCCGGTGAAGATGATCGTCTTCGCGCTCGTCGGCGTGCTCGCGGGTCTCGGCGGCGTCTTCAGCGTGGCGTACCTGGAGACGGCCGACCCGAACGCCGGCATCGGGATCGAGCTCGCGGCGATAGCTGCGGTGGTGATCGGCGGAACGAGCCTAATGGGCGGGCGTGGCTCGGTCGTCAACAGCTTCCTGGGCGTGCTGATCATCTCCGTGCTCCAGGTCGGCCTGGCGCAGATCGGCGCGTCGGAGCCGGTGAAGCGAGTGGTCACCGGCGCGGTCATCGTGCTGGCGGTCATCCTGGACAGCTATCGCCACCGCTTCGCCCCCCGCGGCGAAGTATGGAGGCGGCTGCGAAAGACGCCCGGCTGAGACGCTGCTCCGGAACGCCGGGGAACGTCGAACCGGATGGCGCTGGCCAGGCGTGAGCGTCTTTCGTCGTCACCGCCGTAGCCGTACAATGCGCAGGGCGCAGCCGAACGGAAACGCATCCTTCGGCAGGCAGCAGCGTTGCGAGCCCAGCCTTTCCGCCCCACGCAGGAGGATCCTTCGTGAAAAGCCTCAGGAACACCTTCGCAGTCTGTCTCGTCCTGCTCTCGACCGCGTGCGCGACCTTCTCGGGCGTACGCATGCAGCAGACCCGGGTCCTGCTGGACACGGACGCGAACAACGAGGTGGACGACCAGCACGCCATCGCCTACACGTTGTTCAGCGGGGACGCGTTCGACGTGGAGGGGATCACGGTCAACCGCACGCGCAACGGCGGGGACGTGGAGAAGCAGGCGGAGGAGGCGGAGCGGGTCGTCAGGCTGAGCAGCCTGGAGCGACGCTTCCGAGTGATTCGCGGCGCGAACGGCTCCTTCGAGGAGATCGCGCCGCACCTCGACCGGCCGGACTTCGACGGCGCCGCCGCCGTGGACCTGATCATCCGGGAAGCGCACGAGTCCGGCGCCGCGCCGCTGATCCTGCTGCCGGTGGGGAAGCTGACCAACGTAGCGCTGGCGCTGAAGAAGGACCCGTCCATCGCCTCCAAGGTGCGGATCGTCTGGCTCGGCTCCAACTACCCCGACCCCGGCGAGTACAACCAGGACAACGACCTGGGGGCGCTGAACTACGTCCTCGACACCGACGTCCCCTTCGAGATCGCGCTGGTTCGCTACGGGAAGCCGTCCGGCACCGACGCGGTGCGGGCATCGCTGGAGGAGATCCGCGCGAGGATGCCGGGGACGGGACCACGCGTCGATACGCCGGTGATCGGCCGGAACGGCGGTGAGTTCAGGACCTTCGGGGACTACTCGGTGAACCTGTTCGAGAACATCGAGCTGCACGGCACCCCGCCGTCTCGCGCGCTCTTCGACATGGCCGCCGTGGCGATCGTGAAGAACCCCGCGTGGGCCCGGGCCGTCCGCATCCCCGCGCCGACGCTGGTGAACGGGAGATGGGTGGAGCGGCCCGGCAACCCACGCACGATCGTGCTCTGGGAGAACTTCGATCGGAACGCGATCATGGCGGACTTCTACCGCGCGATGCAGCAGCCGGTGCTGGCGCGGTGAGCACCCCCCGCGCGCGACCTTCCGCGGTCCCGCTCCTGCTGAGACTCTCTACCGTACGCCCATGATCAACCGACTGCTCGTCCGCTCGATCCCGCTCGCGGTGCTGGCCGCGCTTCTGATCCCGGCATTCGCGGCGGCTCAGCGGCCTGTCGCCACGTCGTCCCCAGCTACCCGTGTGGCTCGTGACACCGGCGATGTCGGGTGGCCGGTGTACCGGGGCGACTCGAAGGCGAACCAGTTCTCCGCGCTGGCGCAGATCCACGCGGCGAACGTCCACACACTCCGCCCGGTCTGGCAGTACAACACCGCGAACTCGAACGCGACCTCGTCGATGCAGGTCAACCCGATCGTCGTCGACGGGCTGCTGTACATCTCCACTCCAACGCTGCGGGCGGTGGCGCTGAACGCGGCGACCGGCAAGGAGGTCTGGTCGTTCGATCCATCGCGCTACGCTGAGGACGGCAAGGTCTTCCGCGGGCGCAGCCGCGGCGTCACCTACTGGGAGGGCCGGCAGGGCAAGCGCATCTTCCACTTCGTCCGGGACCGGGTCTACGCGATCGACGCCAGGTCGGGCGCTCTGATCCGGTCCTTCGGGAAGGGAGGGTTCATCGACCTGCGCGAGCACCTCGGGGTCCCGACGGCCAGCGCATCCATCGAGGTTACCTCCCCCGGGATCGTCTATCGCGACTTCCTCATCGTCGGCTCCCGGGTGCCGGAGGACGAGAAGTCCACCCCCGGGCACGTGCGCGCCTTCAACGCCGTCACCGGGGAGTTCGAGTGGATCTTCCACACGATCCCCAAGCCCGGTGAGTTCGGCCACGACACCTGGAAATGGGTGGAGGGCGCAAATTACGGCGGGGCCAACCCGTGGGGCGGCTTCTCGCTGGACGAGGAGCGCGGACTGGTCTTCTTCGCTACCGGGTCGCCTACCCCGGACTTCTTCGGCGGGAACCGCAAGGGGATGAACCTCTTCGGCAACTCCGTCCTGGCGCTGGACGCCGCGACCGGCAAGCGGAAGTGGCACTTCCAGACGGTTCACCACGACATCTGGGACTACGACAACCCTTCGGCTCCCGTGCTGGTCACCATCGGGGCGGGGAGGGGTGCGCGCGACGCGGTGGTCCAGTTGACCAAGATGGGGCTCACCTTCGTGCTGGATCGCGAGACCGGGGAGCCTCTCTTTCCCGTGCACGAGATCCCGGTGCCGCCCTCGGACGTACCGGGCGAGCAGGCCTGGCCGACGCAGCCGTTCCCGGTGAGGCCCGCTCCGCTCGTCCGGCAGTCACTGACCGAGGCGGACCTGACCAACGTCACCCCGGAGGCGCGCGCCTCCGCGCTGGAGCAGTTCAGGCGCTACCGGAGCGGCTCCATCTACACCCCCCCGTCGCTGCGGGGCACCATTACCACGCCGGGTCACCTGGGCGGCGTGGAGTGGCACGGCGCCTCCTACGACCCGTCGATGGGAGTCCTCTACGTCAACGCGAACGACGGCCCGACCATCAACCGGCTCCGCGTGGTCCAGCGCAGGAAGGGCGAGCTTCCCGCGACCGGGACGGCGCTGGGGCTCCGGGTCTACGAGCAGAGTTGCGCGGGGTGCCACGGATCCGATCGGAGGGGGGACCCGCCGGTTTACCCCTCGCTGCGCAACACGGCGCTCAGCGAAGGTGCGATCCGGGAGATCGTGCACGGCGGGCGGAACAGCATGCCGTCCTTCCGGCACCTCCCCGCGGCCGAGATCGAGGCGGTCGCGGCGTACCTGAAGAGCGGAGCCGCGGGAAGCGCTGTCGAAGTCGCGGCGGCGGAGGCTCCCGGTGAGCTATACCCCGTGTACACCTTCGAGAGCTACACCACCTTCAAGGACCTGTACGGTACCCCCGCGATCGCTCCGCCGTGGGGAACGCTGAACGCGCTCGATCTGAAGACGGGGGAGATTCTCTGGAAGGTGCCGCTCGGCGAATACCCGGAGCTCGCCGCCCGCGGGATCCGCAACACGGGAACGATGAACTACGGCGGCGCCGTCGCGACGGATGGAGGCCTGGTGTTCATCGCCGCGACGGCCGACGAGAAGATCCGGGCGTTCGAGAAGCACTCCGGCCGGGTTCTCTGGGAGCACACCCTCCCCGCCGGCGGCTACGCGACGCCCAGCGTGTACATGATCGACGGCAAGCAGTACGTCGTCATCGCAGCCGGTGGAGGGGGAAAGAACGGAACGCGGTCGAGCGACGCGATCGTCGCGTTCGCGCTGCCCGACCCAGAGGACCCGCGGCGGATCTCCTCCGCCGCTGCGGACACGGCCTGGATCGATCTCTTCGATGGCTCCACTCTCGATGGCTGGGCGCATCTCAACGGCTGGCACACCTACCGGGTGGAGGACGGGGCGATCGTCGGCCAGACGGCCGTAGGCAGCCCGAACTCCTTCCTCGCGACCACCCGCGAGTTCGGCGACTTCGAGCTGGAGCTGGAGGTGTGGGTGGACAGCGTAACGAACTCCGGGATCCAGTTCAGGTCCCAGTCCAGGACCGCTGGCGGCAGGGTGAACGGCCCCCAGGCGGAGATCCGACGCTACCAGGGGAAGGGAATCCCCACCACCGGGATGTTCTACGGCGAGGCGATGGGCACGAACTGGCTCTCCTCGCAGGAGACCATCGACCGTGGCCACCGCTTTTATCGCGACGACGACTGGAACCACTTCCGCATCGTCGCGCGGGGGCCGCGGATGCAGACCTGGGTCAACGGCCACCCCGTCGAGGACCTGGTAAACGAATCGGTCTACCGGACGCACCCGAAAGGCTTCATCGCGCTGCAGATCCACGGTGAGGAGGGGAAGGGGCCCTTCACTTTCCGCTGGCGCAACATCCGTGTCCGCCCGCTCGAGGGGAGGGAGTGACGATGCAGGGAAGAGGGAAGAGGAAGAGGAAGAGGTTCAGGGGCCGCACCGCATTTCACGGGAGGTGAAGAATGAAGAGGATGCCGATGATCACCCCGTCGTTTTTGCTTCCCTGCGTGCTCGCCGCCGCCTCGTGCGTCTCGGCGCAAGCTCCGGCGGGGTCGACGATCTACCGGGACGTCACGGCGACCCACGTGCCGGCGGCACCCGCCCTCCACGCGCTCGACGCGGCGTTGGTGGACGTCGACGGTGACGGGGACCTGGACGTGGCGGTCGCCGTGGAGGGCGCAGCCAACCGCCTCTACCTGAACGACGGCCGCGGTCGACTGACGTGGCGCGAGGGCGCCTTCGGCAACACGGGGCACGATACCGAGCACGTGCTCACCGCCGACTTCAACCGGGACGGCTTTCCGGACCTGGTCTTCGTCGCGGAGGACGACATGGCGCACTCCTTCTTCCTCGGCGGGCCGGGGGGGCAGTTCACCGATGCCACCGATCGGCTGCCGGCCCGGAGCGAGGGTAATGGTCTGGACGTCGGTGACGTGAACGGCGATGGCCTCCCGGACATCGTCGTCGGGAACTCCGGGTCGCAGCGCGGGGGGCAGCGGCGCTCGGGGCAGAACTTCCTCTGGCTCAACGACGCGCGCCGTCCCGGCTACTTCGTGGACGCCACTGCGGCGAGCCTGCCGGCGGTCGACGACGACACCCAGGACATCACCCTGGCCGATCTCGATGGGGACCGCGACCTGGACATGGTGGTGGCGAACGAGACACCGCCGACCCGCCTCCTCCTCAACGACGGGCGGGGGCGCTTCACCGAACACCCGGAGCGTCTGGAGCTGCGCGTGCCGCTCGAGACCCGCCAGGCGCACGTGTTCGATGCCACACGCGACGGCAAGCCCGACATCCTGCTCCTGAACCTCACGAGCAACAACCGCGCATTCGACAAGGACCCGCGCGTGCGCCTCCTCGTCAACGACGGGCGGGGCCACTTCCGCGACGAATCCGATGCCCGGGTCCCCGGAAACACCTTCTCGGTCTGGGGGGGCACGCCGGTGGACTTCGACCACGACGGGGATCTCGACATCATCGTCGGCCCGATCCAGGTGCCCGGCTTCGTCCCGCAGCGCGTCCGCGCCTACGCCAACGACGGCGCCGGGCGCTTCACCGACGTGACCGAGCGCGTCGTTCCCGCGGAGACGGTCGGGAGGAGCTGGGGGATGGCGGTGGGAGACCTGAATGGAGACGGCGTGGAGGATCTCTTCATCGGCGGGTGGGGAACGCAGGCGCGGCTGCTCCTCGGTTCACGCGCCCCTCGCTGAGGCGCGGCTCACCTCCTGATGACGCGGTCATGATGAAGAGCCTGCTCTGCCTGGTGATCGCGCTCTGCCTCGCTACAGAAGCGGCGTGGGCACAAAGAGTCACCATCCTGCACGACGGAGCCGCGCCCCAGGCGGCGTACGCCGCGCGGAAGCTGGGGGAAGCGCTCACCGAACGAGGCTATCAGCTGCTGGCTGAGCGAATCGGCTACGACGTCCTGGTCAGCCTGGCGGTGCACCCGGAGCGGCTGGGCCCGGAGGCGTTCTCCATCATCCCCGAGGGGAAGGTGATCACCGTCTACGGGGGCGACCAGCGCGGCATGATCTACGGCGCGCTCGCGCTGGCGGAGACGCTGCGCAACGGGACGCGCCTGGAAGACGTCCAGCGGGCGGAGGCCAAGCCGAACCTCGAGTTCCGCGCCATCAAGTTCAACCTGCCCTGGGACACGTACCGGCCCAGCTCCGCGCTCGACCAGCATTACGAGACGGCGCGCGACCTCCGCTACTGGGAGGCGTTCCTGGATATGATGGTGGAGAACCGGTTCAACGTCATCAGCCTCTGGAATCTGCATCCGTTCACCTACATGGTGCGCCCCACCAACTTCCCGGAGGCGAGTCCCTGGTCGGAGACGGAGCTCGCGGAGTGGCAGCGCCTGTATCGCGGGATCTTCCGGATGGCGAAGGAGCGGGGGCTGGACACATACATCGTCCACTGGAGCATCTTCGTGAGCCGCCAGTTCGCGGAGGCCCACGGGGTGGCGAAGCAGAACTTCTACCCGCACTACTACGTCGCCGGCGACACGTCGGAGATCGTCCGCCGCTATCTCCGCGAGAGCGTGACCCAGGTGCTCGAGGAGTACCCTGATCTCGACGGCATCGGCATCTCCCACGGGGAGGGGATGGCCGGGATGACCCCGCTACAGCGCCAGCGCTGGATGGACGACGTGATCATCGCGGGGATGCTGGAGGCGGACCGCCCCGTGAAGCTGATCCACCGCGTCCCGTTCTCCTCGGGAACCTCGTCGGCGGGAGGGGTCAGCCGGCACGTGGAGCAGGTGACCCGCGAAGCGATGGAGCGGCTGGAGAATCGCTTCGAGGGTCCGATATGGGTCGAGATGAAGTTCAACTGGTCCCACGCCCACTCCGCGCCGGAGCTGGTCAAGGTGCACGGGGGCAAGCTCGGCGATACCTACTTCGTGCCGGAGCCGAAGAACTACAGGATCACCTGGCAGGCACGGAACGAGGACTTCTTCGCCCTGCGCTGGGGGGTGCCCGACTTCATCCGCCGGCACATCGCCCTGAACGGGGCCGCGGACTACGTCGGCGGGTACTTCGTCGGGTCCGAGACCTACATCCCGGCCCGCGACTACTTCACCGCGGTGGAGGCGCCGGTGGCGTGGAAGTGGGCGTTCCAGCGCCAGTGGCTCTTCTACAAGCTCTGGGGGCGCCTCCTCTACGATCCGGCCACCCCGGACTCGGTCTTCCAGTCGGAGTTCGACCGGCGCTACGGCCCGCGCGGGGATAGCCTGCTGCGGGCCTACTCGCTCGCCTCGTCCACGCAGCTGCGCCTGGCGTCGCTCTACGACTCGACGTGGGATTTCACGCTCTACAGCGAGGGATTCCTCGCGCTCCAGGGCGACACCACGAAGTACATCTCGGTCGACCGGCTCATGCGCCAGCCGACGATGGCTCCGGAGTACGTCTCGGTCGCCGAGTACGTGGAGACGCTACGGGAGAGGGGCGCCTTCGCGCCGGGCCGCGTCACCCCTCCGATGCTCGCCGACATGCTCGAGCGCGACTGCCGCGAGGCGCTGCACCTGGTGGGGGGGATCGACGTGTCCGGGAACGCGTCGCTCATGTACGAGGTGGCGGACGTCCGGGTCTGGGCGAGCCTCGGGCTGCACCTCGCGGCGAAGCTGAGGGGCGCCGTCGCTCTGCAGACCTTCCGCGTGGCCGGCGGCCAGCAGAACCGGACGGCGGCGGTCGCGCAGCTGCAGCGGGCGCTCGAGCACTGGGACGAGGTGATCCGGATCACGCGTCCGATCTACCGCGACATGCGCCTCACCCACTACAACCACAACTTCTTCCACGCGAACGACGACAACCTCTTCCACTGGGCACTGATCCGCGACGAGGTCGCGCGCGACGTCGAGATCGCGCGGAATAGCGAGCGACAGAACTAGGTGGGCGCGGGGCCGGCGGGAGGGGGCAGAAGCGTGAGAGAGAGGGGCGCTCGAGACGAGCGCCCCTCGTGCGGTATCGGCGTGGAGCCCGGTCAGATCGCGTCGATGATGCGGTTCAGCGTCTCGCTCGGCCGCATCGCCGCCGCGGTGCGCTCCGGGTCGGGCATGTAGTAGCCGCCCAGCTCCTGCGGCGATCCCTGCGCGCCGATCAGCTCCGCCGCGATCGTCGACTCGCTGGCGGTCATCTCCTCGGCGATCGGGCGGAACCGCTCCGCCAGCGCCGCGTCCGCCTGCTGCGCCGCGAGCGCCTGCGCCCAGTAGAGCGTCAGGTAGAAGGTGCTGCCGCGGTTGTCGATCTGGCCGACCTTCCGCGCCGGCTCGCGCCCCTCCGTCAGGTAGCGGGCGGTCGCCGTATCGAGCGTCTCGGCCAGCACGCGCGCGCCGGCGTTGTCGAACTGCTCGCCCAGGTGCTGCAGCGAGGCCGCGAGCGCCATGTACTCGCCGAGCGAGTCCCAGCGCAGGTACCCTTCCTCCTCGAACTGCTGGACGTGCTTCGGCGCGGAGCCGCCGGCGCCGGTCTCAAAGAGCCCGCCCCCGTTGAGGAGCGGGACGATGGAGAGCATGCGGGCGCTCGTCCCGATCTCCAGGATCGGGAAGAGATCGGTGAGGTAGTCGCGGAGCACGTTGCCCGTCACGGAGATCGTGTCCTCTCCGCGGCGGATCCGCTCCAGCGAGTACCTGGTTGCCTCCGCCGGCGCCATGATCTCGATCTGCAGGCCGGTGGTGTCGTGCTCCCCCAGGTAGCGCTCGACCTTCTGGATCAGCTCCGCATCGTGCGCCCGCGTCCGGTCGAGCCAGAAGACCGCCGGCGAGCCGGTCGCCCGCGCCCGGTTCACCGCGAGCTTCACCCAGTCGCGGATGGCCGCGTCCTTGGTCTGGCAGGCGCGCCAGATGTCGCCCGTCTCCACCCGGTGCTCCATCAGCGAGCTCCCGGCCGCGTCCACCACGCGCACGACCCCCTCCGCGTGGATCTCGAAGGTCTTGTCGTGCGAGCCGTACTCCTCGGCCTTCATCGCCATCAGACCGACGTTGGGGACGCTCCCCATGGTCGCCGGATCGAGCTGTCCGTTCGCCTGGCAATCCTCGATCACCGCCTGGTAGACCGGCGCGTAGCTGGAATCGGGGATCACCGCCTTGGTGTCCTGGAGCTTCCCCTCGGCGTTCCACATCCCGCCGCCGTCCCGGACCAGAGGCGGCATGGAGGCGTCGACGATCACGTCGCTGGGGACGTGCAGGTTGGTGATCCCCTTGTCGGAGTTGACCATCGCGATGCCCGGCCCGCGCTCGTACACCGCCCGGACATCCGCCTCGATAGCGCCGCGCTGCTCCTCCGGGAGCTTCGCGATCTTGGAGAGCACGTCCCCGAAGCCGTCGTTCGGGTTCGCACCCGCCTGCGTGAGCACCGCCCCGTGCTTGGCGAACACCTCCTCGAAGAAGACGCGGACGGCGTGGCCGAAGATGATGGGGTCCGAGACCTTCATCATCGTCGCCTTCAGGTGGATCGAGAAGAGCACCCCCTGCCGGCGCGCGTCCTCCACCTGCTCGCGCAGGAATTCGACCAGGCTGCGGCGGCTCATGAAGGTGGCGTCGAACACCTCGCCCGCCTGTAGCTCGAGAGACGCCTTCAACGGCGTCACCGTTCCGTCGGGGGCGACGTGCTCGATGCGGACGGTGGTCGGCTCGGCGGCGGTGAGCGACTTCTCGTTGCTCCGGAAGTCGCCCGAGCCCATCGTCGCCACGTGCGTCTTCGACCCCTGCGGCCACGGCTTCATGCGCGGCGGGTTGGCGCGCGCGAAATCCTTGACCGACCGCGGCGCGCGCCGGTCCGAGTTGCCTTCGCGCAGGACCGGGTTCACGGCGCTCCCCTTTGCCCGATCGTAGCGGGCGCGCGTCTCCCGCTCCTGGTCCGTCTTCGGCTCGTCCGGGTAGTCCGGCAGCGGATAACCGCTGGACCGCAGCTCCGCGATGCACGCCTTGAGCTGTGGCACGGACGCGCTGACGTTCGGCAGCTTGATGACGTTCGCCTCGGGCGTCTTCACCAGCTGTCCCAGCTCCGCCAGGTCGTCCGGCACGGCCTTCTCGCCGAGGACATCGGAGAAGGGGGCCAGCACGCGCCCGGCGAGAGAGATATCACGGGTCTCGACGGGCACACCGGTCGCTCCGGCGAAGGCGCGGATTACCGGCAGCAGGGCGTGCGTCGCCAGGGCGGGCGCCTCGTCCGTCCAGGTATAGATGATGGGGGGCGCTTTCGGCCGGGGGGTCGCGGGGCGGGCAGGCCCGGGGGAGCGCGGAGGGGGCGGGCGCTCGGGGCCGGGGGCCCAGCGGGGGGGGCTGATCGAGCGGCGGTCCGGGGGGGAGGCGGGCTAGGGGCGCGGCAGT
>JAHWJV010000459.1 GCA_019348265.1 Gemmatimonadota bacterium | reverse complement strand
TCGCTGGCGGGTTCGGGCGCCGCCGTACTCGTTCCGGACGTGCCCGCGTGGCGCGAGCTGAGGCTGGACCTGGAGGCCGCGCGCCAGACCATCGCGGCGGGCGCGCACCTGCTGGCGCATCGGCCGGAGGTGAGGCCGGGGGGCGTGGGGGCCATCGGGTTCTCGTTCGGCGCCACGCAGGCCATCATGGCGTTCGCCGATCCCGACATCCGGCGGGACCTGAAGGCGGTCGTCTCCTTCGGCGGCTACGCGGACGTGCGTCGAATCGTGGACTCGCTGTTCACCGGCCAGCACGAGTGGGACGGGCGCACGGAGCACATCGATCCCGACCCGTACGGCCGCTGGATCATGGCGGGCAACTACCTGACGCGCATTCCCGAGTTCGCGGAGATGGCGGCGGTGCAGCGGGGCGCCCACGCCCTGGCGATGGAGGCGGGGCGGCGGGGCGACTGGTCGTGGGACCCGGTGTACGACCCGTTCAAGGCCGACATCCGGCGCACGCTTTCACCGGCCGAGCAGAAGGTGTGGGACGTGCTGGCGCCGGTCACGGATGCCGCGGCGGCGGACCCCGCCCTCGTCCGCCACATCGCGGACGCGTTCGTGATGGCGCTCCTGGAGACGGAACCGGGGCTGGATCCGCGCCCCCGCTTGGCCGCGCTGCAGGGCCGAGTCGTCCTGTCGCATGGCCGCGCCGACCGGCTGATCCCGTACACCGAGACGCTGCGGCTGCAGTCGCTGATGCCGCCGGCCGTGGACGTATCCGTCGCCATCACCGGCCTGTTCGCGCACTCGTCGCACGCCGGGTGGATGCACCCGCTGGACCGGGTTCGGGAGGCCGGCGTGTTCATCCGCCTGCTGAACCAGGCACTCGCGGCGGTTTAGGCCCGTCCTCTCCGGCAACCAACTTCGTGCAGGATAATGCCTTCTCCACACCACATGAACATCAGCGAGTTCGTGCGCGACCTGGAGGTGGACGAGGCCGGGTTCCCCACCCGGTACCCGGGTTTCTGGGAGCGGGAAGGCACGTGACGGAGCATCGCCGCAACCAGTTGAGGTTCGTCCTCGTCTTCGTCGCGCTCTATGGGCTGATCCTCTTCCTCATCCGCCCCGAACCCACCCGAGGGCAGACGATCTTCCGGCTCACGCTCGTCGGCGTCGGCGTGCTAGGGCTGGTCTGGATCCATCCGCGAGAATCGAAGTAGGTCCGGGCACCACCTTTGCGGCCGATCTCGGGCAGTCATCAACATCAACCGCGAGGAGCGTGGATGCAAACACGACGGATCGGGTCGCTGGACGTTTCGGTGGTGGGGCTGGGGTGCAACAACTTCGGGACGCGCATCGACGCGGTGCAGACCGAGCGGGTGGTCGGGGCCGCGCTGGACGCGGGGATCAACTTCTTCGACACCGCGGAGCAGTACGCCAGGGGGCAGAGCGAGGAATACCTGGGCCGGGCGCTGAGTTTGCGGCGGTCGCAGGCGATCGTCGCCACCAAGTTCGGCCACCCGGCATCAGGACCCGAGAGCGGCGGGCGGCCGGAGAACGTCCGCAAGGCGCTGGAGGGCAGCCTGCGGCGCCTGGGGACGGACTACGTGGACCTGTACCAGATGCACAGGCCCGATCCCAACGTGCCCGTCGCGGAAACGCTGGGTGCGCTCGACGAGCTGGTGAAGGCGGGGAAGGTGCGCGAGATCGGCAGCTCCAACTTCTCCGCCGAGCAGATCCGCCAGGCCGACGAGGCTCCGCGGGCGGGCGCCGCGCGCTTCGTGAGCGTGCAGAACGAGTACAGCCTCGTGCAGCGCCAACCCGAGTCGGGCGTGCTGGCCGAGTGCGAGCGCCGCGGCGTGGCGTTCATCCCGTACTTTCCGCTCTCGAGCGGGCTGCTCACGGGCAAGTTCCGCAAGGGCCAGCCGGTGCCGGAGGGCACGCGCATCGCCAACATGGGGCCCCAGAACCGCCTGCTGACCGACGAGAACCTGGACCTGGTGGAGCGGCTGGTTGCGTTCTCCGAGTCCCGCGGCCACACGCTGCTGGAGCTGGCGTTCTCATGGCTCCTGTCGCGCCCGGCCGTCGCATCCGTGATCGCCGGTGCCACCCGGCCCGAGCAGGTGCACGCCAACGCCTCCGCCGCGAACTGGAAGCTGAGCGAGACCGACCTGCGCGAGCTCGACACGATCCAGCCGACCTGATCGACGTAGCGTGTGATCCCGGCCACCAGGACAGCACAGACGTGAACGAGGCCGGCGGGGGTGATCCCTCGCCGGCCGCGTTCTACAACTCCCCAGCTTACCGCCTCTACAGTAGCAAGTCCGAGGAATCTTACTCATCCTGACTTCCAGCCGACGCGCCGCGAGCAAGGTCCGGAGCGAACTCCGCAATTATTGCCGCGAGAGAAGTGGTCGAGGCCTCACCGCGATCGATCGCTTCCTTGCGAGCTATGGCGATCGATGCCAGCTCGATGTTCTCACGGCAGTTTCGCCGCGCCCCGGGTGGCTCATCACTCTGATCACACACATAGCCTCCTTTAGCTCGCGCTCGTCGAAGATCAATCAGTGCGCGTGGGCGTCCTGGACCAGGTACAGCTGCAGCAAACCCTGCTTCACCTCGCCGACGGTCAACTCGAACTCGTAGGTCCCGGGGCGAATCCGTGACGCCCGGTCGTCTATCCGCGCCTGGAGCTTGAACACCGTGGCGTTGCGGATCACGCCCTTCTGGGCCAGCGCGTCGGCGACGCCGCCGGCGCCCATGCCCTTTTTGACCACGACCGTGACGGGCCCCTCGGCCAAGTCCGGGCCGCGCAGCAGCTTGGTGAGCCCGACAGAGCAGCCGCCCACGACCAGGCCGAGGATCAATGCGGCCACCAGGACGCGGCCCTTGCGAATGCGCCCGCGCGGTGGACCTGCGGCGTGGGTCACTGGATGCCCCGATGGGCGTCGAGCCAGCCCTGCAGGATGATCGCGGCGGCGATCCTGTCACGTTCCTGTCGACGGTTCTCGCGGCGGCGGCCGGCCTCGAGATCGTGCTCGAGGTGGGGGTCGACCGCATCCGGGCCCGCGTGCTGGAGCTGACCGACCACCTGATCGCCAGGGCCGACGCCGCCGGCCTCGTGGTGCGCACCCCGGTCGCCCACGCCGAGCGGGGAGGGCTCGTCGCCTTCGAGGTGCCGCACTCGAAGGCAGCGCTCCACGCGCTCCTCGACGACGGGGTGATCGTCGACGAGCGCCACGGTGCCCTCCGG
>JAHWJV010000458.1 GCA_019348265.1 Gemmatimonadota bacterium | reverse complement strand
GGGGGCGATCGGCAGGCCCTCGACCAGATGGTCCCGCTGGTCTACGACGAGCTCCACCGGATCGCGGCCCGGTACCTCGGCGGTGAGCGCCCGGACCACACGCTCCAGCCCACCGCTCTCATCCACGAGGCGTACCTCCGGCTCATCAACCAGCGACAGGTAGATTGGCGAAACCGGGCACAGTTCCTCGGCGTCGCGGCGTCGATCATGCGCCGGGTCCTGGTGAACCATGCCCGTGACCGAGCAGCGGCCAAGCGAGGGGGAGCAAAGGAGCATGTCTCGCTCAGCCTGGTCGAGGCACCGTCCGGCGGACCCGACATCGAGCTGGTGGCGCTGGAGGAGGCACTGGGGCGCCTGGGAGCGCTGGACGCCCGCAAGGCCCGGATCGTGGAGCTCCGTTTCTTCGGCGGTCTTACGATGGAAGAGATTGCGGAAGTCCTGGAGATCTCCAGGGCCACGGTGGAGCGGGAGTGGAGTTTCGCCCGGGCGTGGCTCTTCGTCGCCCTGGGGGGCGGCGAGCCATGAACAGTGAACGTTGGGAGTGGCTCAACGAGCTCTTCCACGCGGCCCGTGCGCTCGCTCCGGAAGAGCGGCCGACCTTCCTGGCGGAACGCTGCGGGGACGATCCCGGACTTCGCGAAGAGGTGGAGCGGCTGATCGCCGCGCACGAGCGGGCTGGGCAATTCATCGAAGTGCCCGCGCTGGCGAGTGGCGGCTCGTGGGTGCAGGCAAGGATCCACCCGGCGCCTGGACACCGGTTCGGCCCCTACCGGGTGGCGGGTGAGATCGCCCGCGGCGGGATGGGCGCCGTCTACCTGGCCGAGCGGGCAGACGGGCAGTACGAGCGGCGCGTGGCTCTGAAGGTCATCAAAGGCGGGATGGACACGCACCTCGTCCTCGAGCGTTTCCGCGCCGAGCGGCAGATCCTCGCCCAGTTGGACCACCCCAACATCGCGCGCCTCCTGGACGGCGGCACCACCGAGGCCGGCCAGCCCTACTTCGTCATGGAGTACATCGAGGGCGAGGCCATCGACCGGTACGTCCAGGTACGGGGACTGTCCGTCCCCGAGCGTCTCAGGCTATTCCTTCAGGTCTGCGACGCGGTCTCCTATGCGCACGGCCACCGCGTGGTTCACCGAGACATCAAGCCGGCCAACATCCTCGTCACAGGCGAAGGAGTCCCCAAGCTCCTCGATTTCGGCATCGCGAAGGTGCTGGAGTCCGAGGTGGACGACGCGGCGTCATCCACCACGACGGGCCTTCGCCTGCTCACCCCCCGGTACGCGAGTCCGGAGCAGGTGCAAGGCCGGCGGGCGACCACGGCCAGCGACATCTACTCGCTGGGTGTCGTGCTCTACGAGCTGCTCACCGGCTGCTCGCCCTATCAGGCGCGCAGTCTCGATCCTCTGGACGTGGCAGAGGCGGTGCGCACCAGCGACCCGGAGCGACCTAGCGCCGCCGTCGCCCGTTCGACGGGGTCGCGCGAGAGGGAGCCCAGACGAGCGGATCCCGGGCGAAGCTCCACGCCCTCGGACGCCAGCAGACACGTTTCCCGGCAGCTCCGCGGTGACCTGGACACCATCGTCCTCACCGCGCTTCGCAAGGAGCCGAGCCGACGGTACCGGTCGGTGGGGCAGATGGCGGAGGACATCCAGCGTCATCTGGACGGATTGCCGGTGCGGGCACGCCCCGACACCCTGCACTACCGCGCGGGGAAGTTCCTGCGGAGGAACCGTTCGATTGTCGCCGCGGGAGTGGCCGGCCTCGCGACCGCGCTTCTCCTGGTTGCCGGGTCGGTTGCGCTGCGCGGAACCCGCGACGCCCCCTCTCTGATGGCCACGGGGCTCCTCGCCCCGCGCGACCGCGTCGTCCTCGCCGACTTCACGGACCGCACCGGCGACCCCTCCCTGGCCGCCTCCGTGACCGAGGCCTTCCGGGTGGATCTCACCCAGTCGCCGCTGGTCCGGGTGCTCACGCCCATGCAGGTGCGCTCCGCCCTGGAGCGGATGGAGCTGGCGCCGGACCTGCCGGTGGGGGACAGCCTCGCCCGCGAAGTGGCCCTGCGGGAAGGCGCCAAAGCGTTCGTCACAGGGACGGTGGCGCGGGTCGGCAGCGCCTACACGATCAGCGTGCAGCTGGTAAGCGCCGAGCGAGGCGAGGCGCTCACCGCTCACCGCGAGACCGCCGCCGACTCCTCGCAGCTGATCGCGGCAGTGGACCGGGCGAGCAAGGAACTGCGCCACCGTTTCGGCGAGTCGTTGCGCGAACTCGGCGACACGCCGCCGCTCGACCAGGTGACCACCCCGTCGCTCCCGGCGCTGCGCAAGTACACGGAGGCGTATCGCTTCTACCGCCAGGGCGAGCGCACGCGGGCTCTCCGGCTGTACGAGGAGTCTGTGGCGCTCGACACCGGCTTCGCCATGGCCTACAGGGCGATGGCGGTCACCTACGAGGCCCTGGCGGAGCCGGGGCGCGCCACGCTCGCCCACCGCCACGCGCTGGCGAATCGCCACCGGCTCCCCTTCCGCGAGCGCCAGTTCCTGGAGGCTGACCGTGCCCGGGCCAGGGGCGACTACCAGGCCGTGATCGAAGCGTACACCCGGGTACTGGAGCGCCTTCCCAGCGACGTGTCGGCGATGAACAACATCTCGCTCGCGTACCGCGACTGGCGGCGGTTCGCGAAGGCGGAAAGCTGGATGCACCGCGCAATCCGGACCGACTCCACCATCCCTGTGCTCTACTACGGACTGCACAGCCAGCAGGTGCTCCAGGGCAGCTTCGCCGAGTCGCGCCGGACGCTGGAGCTGATCGCCCGCCGCTTCCCGGGGGACCCGCTGCTTCCGGTGGTGCAGGCGCAGGACGCCGCTGCGCGCCGGGCGTGGGACGAGGCGGAGGAGCGTGCCAGAGCCAACATCGCCGCCCGAGCGGGCGACACGCTCCAACTCGTAGACGCCTACGAGCAGCTGGCCGGGATCGTGATGACGCGCGGACGCCTCGACGAGGCAGAGCGGCACTGGCGAACGCAGCTCAGGATGAGCGCGGCGAGCGGATCCTGGCGCTGTCGGCGCTGCCGGACGACGGCCCGGGCATCGCGCTGGCGACCAAGCAGGGCGTCGTGAAGCGGGTCGCTCCGGAGTGGCCGTCCAAGGGCGAGGCGGTCGACATCGTCGCGCTCAAGCCCGGTGACGAGGTGGTCGGCGCAGCCGAGCTGGTCGACGGCGAGGAGGAGCTGGTGCTGTTC
>JAHWJV010000457.1 GCA_019348265.1 Gemmatimonadota bacterium | reverse complement strand
TCGCCGAACGCGATCGGCTCCAGCGGATCCTCGCGACGCCCGCAGTTGGCGCGCGCTTCGGGGAGGACCGCCTCGGCCAGATGGCGGCCGCCGGGCCGCTGAGCCCCGCCGCGATGTCCGAGCGCATCGACGCGGCGACGGCATGGGAGGCTGCGCGGTCGGGCGACGACCGCGCCATGTTCGCCCTGCAGCTCGTCGAAGCGCCGGGTGGCTGACCCGGCGCGCGTCGGCGTCGACGTCGGCGGGACCTTCACCGACGCCGTCCTCGCCGTCGGGGGGCGAGTCGTCACGGCCAAGGCGCCGACCACGCCGCACGACCAGTCCGAGGGGGTGCTGGCCGCGGTGCAGGCGGCGCTCGACCGCGCCGGCACCGGCGCGGACGGCATCGAGGCCTTCGCCCACGGCACCACCGTGGCGACCAACGCGCTGCTCGAGGGCCGCGGCGCGCGCACCGCGCTCGTCGCCACCGCGCCGCTGACGGCGCAGCACGCGCACAAGCCCGATCCGGACATCGCCGCCAAGCCGGCCGGGGCGATGCCGGCGGGCTGGCTCGCCCGCACCGATCGCAACGCGCCGGTTAGCCAGCTGAGCTTCGTCAGCATGGGCCGGGGCTTCCATGCCGTGACCGGCCCAGCGGCCGTGCTCTACAACCCGGCGACTACCCGTTCGGGCGAATTCGGGGTCTCTTATGCCTTCACGCAGACCAAAGCGCCCACGCACCCGGAGGCCTACGGCCTCGTGCTCGGCGGCGCGAACCTGGCCGGGCCCGAACAGGCCTACTCCTATTTCCTGGTCCGCGGCACCGGGGAGTACTTCATCGCCACCCGGAATGGCGACCAGCGGACGGTGATCCAGAACTGGATCGCCAACCCGGCGATCAACAAGAAGAACGCGGCCGGGGTGGCGACCAACGTCCTCGGGGCGGAGGTCAAGGCCGATGAGGTGATCTTCACCGTCAACGGCACCGAGATCGCCAGGCGCCCCAAGAACGAGATCCTCACCAACGGGATCGTCGGCTTCCGGGTGAACCACAACCTCGACGTCCATATAGAGCCGGCGCGTTAAGCAGCCCTCGGCGGGCGGGCGCGCCCCCTCTCCACCGGGAGAGGGGGCGCGTTTTTCTGCCTGGCTCCGCGGGCACCGACGCGCTCCTGCGAGGTATCACACCAGTGGGCCCAATCATCTACGGGCTCCGACGCAATCATCCCAGCAGGAAACAGTCTTCGTGGCTCGCATTCTCCTGTTCGTCGTCTCGCTCGTCTCCGCACTGGTCCAGCCGGTCGCCGGGCAGGGAATGGGGCTCCGGGGCGTCGTCCACACGGTAGACGGCGGGACCGCGGCAGGGGCTCGGGTTTTCGTCGCCTGCGCCGGAGCTCGCGACTCGGCGGTAGTCGACTCCACGGGACACTTCCAAATCGAAGTTCCGTGCGCCGCGGCGGTTGGTTTGGTGGAGATCGTCGACCCGTCCGGCCGCTATCTGCCCTCGATGCCGCGCATTCGGCCGCGGGTGGGAGGTGGAGAGCCCGCGTTCCTCCTCACCCCACGCGTCTGGAAGATCGCGAGCGGCACGCACGCCGGGCAGGCGGTCCCCGTCGATCTCGTCGGCGCGACGACCCGCGCCTGCCGCGCATGCGCCGCTTTTTTCAGCGCGGAAGACACCGTGAACATGCGGCCGCCAGGGATCCCGGTCTGGCTGGAGCACTCGCTCCCGCTGCGCGTCGCGTTCAGCCAGGAGGACGGCGTCACGATGACGGAGAGCGACTCCGTCGCCTTCATGAGCGTCGCGCATGCCCTGGAGGTCGATCTGGGACGGCGCTGGTTCCAGCCGGCGCGCGAGGAGGAGGTATTCGGAGACCCCGCCGCAGAAGACCTCGGATCGATCATCGTGGCGATCGACCCCGGGCTGACGACGGCGGGGCGGGGGAACTGGGCGGCGCAGGGGGGCGAGATCGTCGCGGGGGTCATCTACCTGCAGAGCACCAGCTTGATCAGCAACCCGAGATACGCGGGCGTCGTCGCGCACGAGCTGATGCACACCCTCGGGTTCGGACACACCTGCAGCTGGCGAACGGTGGTGGCGGCGGAGCGATGCCCTGGCCGCCGATCCGACTCACCGACGCCGGAAGACGTCGCGCACGCCCAGCTCCTGCTACGGCTCCGCACGCTGGAGCGTCACTACGGGATCTACGGAAGCGTGGCGGCCGCCATCGCGGGATTGGAAAAGTACCCGCACGTCCCGGTGCCGGCGCAGGAGCCTGCCCCCGCGGTCGAACCGGCGCCGCTCGTCGGCTCGGCGGCGTGAACCCGGCCGAGCAGCGGCACTCTTCTTCCGGGCCCGGCAGAGTTGGTTGCAGCGCGGTAGGCAACTGTTGCCGCGTCGGCCCTCTCGCCGACGCAGGCGTTGCTGCTCTAAAAGAATGGATGGAAAGGCGTTGCGTCCGGTCGTCGCGAGCTGGCGCGGGATTGGAACGCTCCCTGCCTCAGGACGGGGCAGCCCACCGAAACCGGCCGGCCCACCAGGACATCCGAATGCAGGAGCTCTCAGGTATGCAGGAGCAGATGCTGGCGAAGCGCCCATCCAGAAAAGCTGGTCTTACCCCCCGCACGACCGATCCCGTGGTCCGCGTCACCACCGCCTTCGCCGAGCTGGAAGAGGAGCATCGCATCGTGCTCTGCCTCCATTACCTGGAGCGGCTGAGCCTCGAGCAGATCGCGCAGGTGCTGGACGACACCGAGGAGAGCGTCCGCGCCGTGTACGCGGAGGCCGTGGCGCGACTCGCGAGCAAGGGTACCCGCAAGCGCCGCCGTAGGCACGCGGCCTGACGTCGGTATCCGGCCCGGTGCGCGGGCTAGCGACCCGCGTCCGTTCGCATGAACCGCGTCGCCAGGTGCACCTCCCAGAGGAAGTTGATCAGGCCTCCGATCAGCAGGAGCATCGCGATCACGAAGGCACCGGCCACCGCCGGCGCGAAGTGGAAGCCGAAGAGCGCGCCCAGGAAGAGCGATGCGATCACGGAGGCGACCAGCAGCGCTGAAAAGGTGCAGAGCGACACCGCGCGGTTGATCATGTGCATCCGCGCCCGCAGCGTGCGAAGCTCCGAGACCAGTGGCTCTTCGCGCGCCGCAGCTTTGGCGAGGAGGCTCTCCAGGAGCCGCGTACGATCGATGACGCGCGCCAGCCGGTGGGTCATCACGGAAAGCAATCCCGCGATACCGGTCAACAGGAAGACGGGGGCGACGGAA
>JAHWJV010000456.1 GCA_019348265.1 Gemmatimonadota bacterium | reverse complement strand
GTCCAGACCCCTCGTGACCAGGCCACCCGGGATCTGCGGCGCCGTCACGGCGGGAACGTCGATGCGCACGGCGTCGCTCGCGTCGTCCTCGCGGTTGTTGCGGTCGTCGTACGTGGTGATGTAGTAGTCGTAGCTTCGCCCGGCCACGACGTTGCGGTCGGCGTACCCGCAGCTTCGGGCGGAGCAGGAAGTAACCGTGGCCACCAGGCCGTAGCGCGAGTCGTTGCTACGCCTGGCATAGATGCGGAAGGGCTCACCCGACCAGCCGGTAGGGAGGTCCCAGGTGACGAGCACCGAGGGGTGGCCGATGGGCCGGGCAGCGTTGGTATCCCAGCCCTCCAGGACCCAGCGGTAGGACGCGTCCAGGTTCCAGCGCTGGTTACCCGACCGCGGCCCCAGCGCCCCGTCCACGTCGCACCCCGCGAGCAGGAGTGCGGCGGACAGGGAGAGCAGAGCGATCTTTTTCATTGGAAAACCGCCGTGTAGAGTCGGCGAGCCGGGTCCCGCTATCGGTCGATCCCGAGATTCGTCTCCCGGTGATCGAACTTGATGTCGGGGTTGTCTATCAAGTTTACAAAAAACTCGAAGGCAGTGTTCCCGGTTGGCGTCTGGTAGAAGCTGAAGTTGGCCTGCCAGCGGTGTAGATCGCGCTGGAAGTTCAGCCGGTGACTGCCGAACTCGCGGTCGGTGAGCGAGTAGCTGGTGTTCCAGTTCACCCCCCAGCCCGGGGTGAGCGGGAAGGCGATGTTCGCGTCGACGGTCTGTACGGCACGGTCGTCGAAATCGGTCACGCCGGCGGGGATGTAGCTCCGCGGCGGGCGAGAGTAGGCGTAGCTCAGGCTCATGCGCCAGGCGCCGCCGCCGAAGCCACGCGGGTTGTTCGTGGCGGTCTGCGTCCCCGACACCGTCGGCGCGTCCGTCGGGGGCCGGCCCTGGATCTCTCCCTGGGTGACCTCGTTCTGCTCGTTCCCCAGACCGATCCAGCGGAAGATCGCGGAGCTAGGGCCGAGGTCGAAACCGGTGCTGAGCGATTCCAGGCGGGGAGCAAAGGTCCCCAGCTGGCCGCGCTGCGCCGGGTTGTTCGGGTCGATGTCGGTACGGTTGAACAGCTCGTGGCTCATCTGGATGGTGAGCCCACGCAGATAGTCGGAGGTGATGCTGTTGCTGATCCGCGTGGTGACGAAGCCGGTCCCCTCCTTGGCGGCCCGCACGAAGTCGTACTCGACCGAGCTGGTGTTGATCGACAGCAGCGTCACCTTCTCCGGCTCGGAGGGCTCGCTGGGCGGGCGCACGGCGGTCGAGTCTCCCGATGCCGCGGCGCTGTCCTGCGGCGGGTCCGCCTCGACGCTCGGCGAGCGGAGCTTCGCTTCCCAGGTCTGGTTGATCCCCAGCGAGACGCGGTTCTGTGCATAGCCACCCGACGCTCCGAATACGCGGAGCTGCTCCGGCGTGAGCTTCACCTCCGGCGCGTAGCCGTAGCTGACGGTGGGGGAGAGCCGGTGGCGCAGCGCGCTGTACGGACCGAAGCCAGGGTAGCGCCGGAACAGCGACAGGTTGGTCCCGGCGCCAACCGACATTCGCCGCGGGGCGGCCAGGTACCTCCCTCCGGTGAGGGAGTCGCGCTGGATCTGCTGGCTGAAGCTGACGTTCGGGCTCAGGCTCGTCTGGCCGACGATCGGGATGCGGTAGGAGATGGACGCGTCCCAGTTCGCCACGTCGATGTTGGACGCGGGGATCAGGGTCGGCTGTCCCGTCGTGGGCGTCGGGTTGGTGCCGATCAGCTCCTCGAGCGCCCGCTGGTTCAGGGCGCCCGTCGCCGAGAGGTTCAGGTTGCCGAAGGAGAGCTGCGTTATCCCGCCCTGGAGCCGCGTCTCCGTCTCGTTCTGGAGGCGATTGTTGCCGCTGAACCGGTCACGGCCGTAGGTGCGCGTCCCGTTGAGATTCCAGGCGAAACTGGCGTTGTTGTACCACCGCGCCGTCTCCAGGTTGGTGTCGCGGAAGAAGGTGATCGTGTTCGGCGAGATCGAGAAGCTGGGGAAGTTCGCGGTGACCCCCCCGTTGGAGATCGACTTCCGCAGGTCCGAGCCGAGCTGCATCGTGCCCCAGTCGAAGCGGCGGCTGATGTTGACCGTGGAGGTCAGGTCCTGCGTCGCCTCGCGCGGATCGATCGTGGTGCGCCGGATGAACTGGGGCGAGCTGATGTAGTTCGCCGATACCCCGAGGTTCGTGCGCTCGTCCGGGCGCCAGCTGGCAGTGGAGTTGATCCCGAAGTCGCGTTCGCCCGACGCCTGCCAGTAGCGGGTGAACCCCGCGTTTCCGTTGAGGAACCGGCGTCGCGAGTTGAAGGTGAGGTTCCCAGCGAGCGAGACGTACGCTCCGCTGCGCCAGGTCCCGGCCACCTGCCCACCGAGGTAGTCGTTGATCGCCCAGTACCACCCGAGGTCCTGGATCTCCCGCGTATATCCGGAGTTGTTGCGGACGATGTCGCTTACACCGAAGCGCGGCACGAGCAGCCCGCTGCGCCGACCTTTCTCCAGGTGCTGCACCACGAACGGAAGGATCAGCACCGGGACCTTGCCGAAGTACAGCCGCGCCGGCGCGGCTACCAGCAGCTTGTCCTTGACGACCTTGATCCGGCCTGATTCGAAGTGGTAGTGCGGGATCTCGAGGTCGCAGGTGGTGAACTGCGCGTGGCTCGCGTAGATGCGGTCGTTGCCGACCGCACTCAGCACCTGGCCGGTCACGAACCAGGTGGCCTCCTGCGTGATCTTGGTGCGCGCGCCCAGGACGCTCGCCCGGCGGTTCGTGAGGTCGTAATACAGCGTGTCGCCCGACAGCTCCTGCGATTGGCCGGTGACGCGGGGGGCCCCGTACGCCTCCACCAGGTCGTCGCGATCGCGGTAGATGATGCTCTCCGCGTTCAGGCGGTCGCCTTCGCGGCGCACCTCTGCCTGGCCTCGCAGGCGCAGCACTCCATCGCTGGCCCGGTAGACGGCCGTGTCCGCCTCGTACTCGGTGGAGATGAAGCCCTCGAGCTTCCTCAGCTGCGCGATGATCGAATCGGCCGCCGGGTCCGCCACCCGCGGACGCGCACCAGCGGTATCCGCAGCGGCGCTGTCGCCGGCCGCGGGAGCGGCGGCGGCGATTCACGACCCGCTGAGGAGAGCTCTCCATGCCCCTGTACGAGTACGCCTGCCGCGACTGCGGCGAGGCCTTCGAGCGCCGCCGCAGGTTCGAGGAGCGGGAAGCCGCCGCGGCC
>JAHWJV010000455.1 GCA_019348265.1 Gemmatimonadota bacterium | reverse complement strand
GCCGTGCCGTCGGGGTTGACGGTCTTGGTGCCGCCCCCGGCCACGATCTCGGTCTGGATGGGGAGGCCGGCGAACAGCACGACCCTCGCTCCGGGCGTGACCGTGAGCTCGCCGTTGGTCAGGCTGACGTTGGGGTCGAGCCCGCCGCCCACTGAGGGGAGGTGCGCCACCCACGTGTCCGTGTCGTAGCGCGTTCGCCCGACCACACGGTCCCTCGCCCCCAGCGCGGCGAGCGTCTCGGTCGCGGCGGGGAGCAGCGAAACCACGCGCTCCGCCGGACGCGCCAGCTCCACCTGGCGACCCACGTCGTCCGTCGCCGAGACGGAGCTGTCGCCGCGGACAGAGGTGCCACCGCCGCGGCCGCCGCCCTCGCAGGCGCCGGTCCAAAGCGCAAGACACAACGCGCAAAGTAGAACCCGCGCACGTTGAACTTTGAACCCCGATGGTCGTGGCAACAAAAAACCGTCCTTCCCTGGAAATCGGGAGAACGGGGAGCGGTAGCCGACCCGGACGCGCGGAGGCACCCTGGACGACGACCCCGCTCCCCTCCCTCGAGGGGTGCCATTGCGGGTGCGAACGGGATCGGTCTCCTGGCTCGAGGCAGCCTCACTCGCCTTCCCACCCCAGCGGGGCAGTGGCGGACGACGGGGGTCGCAAAACCCTTCCGTCGGAGCGGGCCGGTCCGGCGATGACATGCCGGGCCTCTTACAGTGGCGGGGCCGCGCCGGTTTTTCACCGGCTTCCGGAAGACCCCGTTCGCGCTATGTGCAGGGAAGGTATGAGCAGCCGACCTCCCGAACAAGTGGCGGGGGCCAGACGGCGCCGTCGAGGGCGGTTCGCTGCTCGGCGCTCCCGGCACCCCAACGCTCGCGTGAACCTGGCTGTATATGGTTCCTGGGGTCGTGCTCCGCGCCCGTAGCGCCGGGTGCCGCAATAGAAGGGCAGGCGTCTGAGAACCACGCCGCCCGGCAGCTCTCGCGCAAGCGTCGGCTGCCGGCCGTCTTTCAGCCTGGCTCGCATCACACCTTTATTTCTGGCTACCGAAATGATCAACAAGGCAGTCGCTCTGGCTTTGCTCGCCCCGCTCTCGCTGGCTCTCGCCCCCGCGCAGCCGCAGGTGGACAGGCTCCTCGCGTCTACCGCGCGCGCCGCTCCCGTAGACGCGCTCCTTCCCGTCCAGGCCCGGGCCAGGCGCTTCGTCGTGGCAGCCACCGGCAACGAGGCACGCTACCGGGTGCAGGAAAAGATCGTGGGCGTGGATGTGCCCAACTACGAGGCGATCGGTAAGACGGAAGGCGTGACTGGCGCGCTGGTGTTCGATCGGCAGGGCCGCCTGGTTCCCGCGCAGTCGAAGATCACGATCGACGTCACCAAGCTGAAGAGCGATCAGGATCGTCGTGACGGTTACGTTCAGCGTCGTCTGCTCGAGACCGAGAAGTACCCGACCGTGGTGCTCGCTCCCACGGCGATCCGTGGGATTGCCGGCGCCCTCCCGACCTCCGGGACGAGGACTTTCCAGCTGATCGGTGACCTGACCGTCCGCGGCGTTACCAAGCCGACCACCTGGAACGTGACCGCCCAGTTCCAGCGCGGGCGCGTCACCGGCACGGCCGTGACGGAGTTCACCTTCGCCGACTTCGAGATGCAGAAGCCGAGCGTTCCAGTGGTGCTCAGCCTCGCGGACCAGCTCAAGCTGGAGTACACGTTCAACCTTACCCAGAGCGCCTCCTGACCTTCGGGGCGCCGGGCATTGATCGCTCGCGTTCAGCACAGAACGGCCCCGATGCCAGGATTGGCGTCGGGGCCGTTCCCCGAGCGGGCTGACCCCGTTCCCGCGCAACGGCCTCCTCGACCCCTCCCTTTTGAGCCCTAGGACCCACCTCTCCCGCCCCGTCCCGCGCGTGAAGTGCGGCCGGCGTTTTTTGCTGTTACATAACCCGGTCCCGGGCATAGCATTTGCGAAACACCGTCTTCTCAATTCGGTGACTAGGGGGACGTTTGTACAGCCACCATCAGTAAAAAGCGGAGTGCACATGGCACTGGAGCAGAGGGACAGCATGATCTCGCGGGCCAATGGGCGAACCGCCGCGGGGGCCGGTTCAGGCCGCGAGCCATCAATTGGAGAGCTCTTCGGGCAGCTCTCGAGTGACGCGGGGCGACTGATCCAGTCGGAAGTCGCGCTGGCCAAGGCTGAGCTGCGGGAAACGACTTCTATGCTCGTCCGCGACGCCTCGAAGCTCGCCGCCGCCGCCGCGCTGGGGCTCCTCGGAGCGCTCGCCGCGACGGCGTTTCTCATCGTGGGGCTCGGCGATCTACTCGACAACTACTGGGCTTCCGCCCTTCTCGTCACGATCGTCTACCTCGCGGTGGCAGGATTCCTCGCCAAGAGCGCGATGAACGAGATCAAGCGCAACGGCGTGAAGCCGGAGGAGACGCTGGCGACGCTTCGCGAGGATGCGACCTGGGCGAAGCGTGAAGCGCAGGGGTTGAAGCAGGACTTGACGTCGCAGAAGTCCCATTAGGCCTAAACAGACAGGAGGAGCCATGACGAACGACCGCGACATCGAGTTCACACCGAGCCCGACGCTTCCTCAGGGAGTGGATTTCACCCCGGAGACGAACCAGTCGTCCGGCGCGGCCGGCGGAAGCCAGCAGGCGAGCGGGGGCCAGCAGGCGAGCGCGCCGCTGGACCAGGCGCGCGAGAAGGCGCAGCGTCTCGTCTCGACGGCTCAAGAGCGGGCGGCCGAGCAGGTGCAGGTCCGCTTCGACGCGCAGAAGCAGCGTGCGGCGGACTCGCTCAGCAGCGTAGCGGAGACGCTGCGCAACACGACGCAGAACTTCCAGACCGGGCAGGACGGGATCGGCCGCTACATCAACGAGGCGGCCGACAGGGTGGACAATCTCGCCCACTACCTGCACGACCGGGAGCTGAACGAGATCGTGGACCAGGTAGAGGAGTTCGCCCGGCGTCAGCCGGTCGCGTTCCTCGGCGGTGCCTTTGCGCTCGGGGTGCTCGGCGCCCGCTTCCTCAAGAGCTCGCAGGGGAGCATGAGGGGCTACGGCTCGGCTGGCCACTACAGCGGCCAGGACCGCACCGGGCGGATCGACGATCCGGAGCGCGATGCCGTAGGGCGTCCGCAGGCCCCCGGGTATGCCCCTCCTTCCGAGCGCGCGAGTTCGGATTACAAGGCCGCGGGACCGCGAAACATGTAGCTGAAGAGGGCTATCGGTGATCGGCTATCCGTTTTTACGGGAATCGGAGAGCGACGGCCGCCCGGAGC
>JAHWJV010000454.1 GCA_019348265.1 Gemmatimonadota bacterium | reverse complement strand
GGCGCTTGGATTCACCGAGGAGGAATACAACCGCGCCGGTGGCGTCAGCGTAGTGCGCTGCACCGTGATGGACCCTTTCCTTGGCTCGGACCGCGGCCGCACCGACTACGTCGAGGGCTTCGCCGATCGGCTGCGGCAGGTCCTCGCGGAAGCGCTTTAGCCTTCCGCGTCCGCCCGGGCGACCTGCAGATATCCGAGCAGCTGGTCCGTCGTGAGACCATGCAGCTGACGCACGATCGCCTGGAACTGCGCCGCGATCGGCCCGCCGCTCCGCTGCAGATCGTCGTCGATGTCCACCGGCCAGGCCGGCCAGTCGAGCTCGTCCGACTCCGCCGTCGGATCCAGCCCCTCGAGCGGGTGGAAAACCAGCGTCACTCCGAGCTCCTCCGGCTCGTCGACGTATGGTGCGATCTCCGCCTCGACGAGAAACAGGTGCCCGGCCTCTTCAACCGTCCGGAAGCCGAGCGCCATCCCGAATGTCGCTTCCTCGTCGTGTTCGTGGTCTGCCATGGTCTCTCCTGGATGATCCGTTCGATTCGTTCGTTTTATCCGCGCTTCCGCTTGTCGCGGCCGCGGTGCCGGCGGCGATTCCCGCGCGACTCACTCTCCCCGCCCTTCCTGGGGCCCCGCCCCCCTCCTCCGGGACGGCGCTCCCCGTCACCGCCACTGCCGTGCCCCTTGGCCGACGGGGGGCCCCGGCGCTTGCCACTCCGCTCCGGGCGCTTTCCGCGCAGGGGCGTCTCCTCGCTGAGCCGGCCTTCGCGGCGCAGCTCGGCGCGCGGGCGAGACGCCAGCTCCTTCGCCTCCTCCAGCGACGTCGCCCGAATCGCCTCCCGCTTTCCCCGGAGCACCGTCCAGTGCAGGGCGCGGTCGAGGACCGGGACGTCCGTCTCCTCCAGCTCCCACAGCGCCTTCTCGGGGATTCTCGCTCGCACGATGCCGACCTCCTCCTCGACATGATAGTCCAGAGGGTACTCCTCGCCGCGGATCTGTACGGTGCTCGGCAGCGCCATCCAGCGCTGGCGCTCCTCGGCCGGCACCCACTCGTTCGCGTCCAGGGTGAGATCCATGTCCATGAACTCGCTGTACGAGCCCACGCTGGCAAGGCGCTCCCGGAAGTGTTCGGCGAGCGCGCTCTCGTTCATCTCCCGCGTCTGCCCCCCGGAGCGGCGGTAGACCTCGCGAAGCTCGCGGAACACCGTGCGGTTCTCACGGGACGCCCGGTGGTAGGCGGACCCGGCGGCCATGGCCTCGGCGAGCGCCGCGCGGGCGGTCTCCTCCATCCCCGCGGGGAACTGGTCGACACCCACCTCCTCCGATTCCAGGTCGAAGCCGTGGTACGTCCGTGTGGTCCGGAGCCTCAGCGGCGCGCGCCGCTGTCCCGGGTCGTAGACCAGCTCCGCCTCACTCATCGTAGCGTACTCCCAGATCAGATCGTGCGGGATCTGAGTCCCCTCGATCGATCCGCGCGTCCGGCCGAACCGGTCGGAGAAGTAGCGCAGCTCGCCCGTCACCACTCCCCAGTCCCCGCACACGCTCGTCTGGGAGACGCGTACCTCCTCGCCCCAGCTCGTCTCCTGGTCGATCACCACGTCGAAGGGCATCACCCTGGCGAGCAGTCGCTGCCACTCCTTGATCAGCCGATCGTTCAGCCCCGGCAGCGTCGCCGGCAGGGGGAGCTCCAGCCCGCGGTACATGGAGGCCACGGCGAGTGCCGCGTCTTCTACGGAGCGCACCAGCACGCCGCGCTCTTCGCCCCACTCCGCCAGCGCCGCTTCCTCGAAAACGTGACGAGGCAGCCCGTACACCGCTCCCAGCGACCCACATTTGTGGAGCGCGTCCCGATACAGATTATACGCAGTGAGGTGATCGCTGCCGACGACGATGTAAGGCTGGATGTAGCGGTCCGCACGCGTCATCCGGTGCAGCGATTCGATCGATGCACAGATCGCCACGATCGGGATCAGATGCTCGTCTGCCTGCACCAGCAGCTCGCCCCAGGGGCGGTCTACCGGGAGCACCTCGACGGAGCGCCCGTACTCGGTGAGCCGGTTCCCCTGGATGAGCCCGCGCGTCTCGAGCATCTCCAGCGCGCGACGATACGCGATCCGGTCCAGCGGCACAGGGAGGTCGAGGGCGTCGGCGCGAACCCCGATATCAGCGCACGTCATCGCCACCCGCTCGGGGTCACCGGCCAACTGGAAGTTGGGCTCCGTCGGGGTTAGCGTCTCGAACTCGATCTGCCGCTCGGATAGGATGTAGACCTCTCCGCCCTCCACGCGCCCGTGCACTCGGCCGGCCATCTGCAGGATCTCGTTCGCCCCGAGAGGCAGTCGGGTGAGCACTCCCTTCCCCCGTCGGACTACCGTGGTGAACTGCGCGTCTTCGATGATGACGGTGTCCAGCCCCTGGATGTTCAGCGCGGACTGGCCCGCGGCCGTCATGGAGAGCAGGTACGGGTGCGGCGCGTCGCCCTCCAGGTACGGCCGTAGCTTCACGATCGGCTCGCCGCCATGATAGAAGGTCGTGCTGATCCCCTCCCACTGCTCGCCCACGGTCGAGGCGATCTCCTCGGTCGCGGCGCGCGTCGGCACGAAGACCGCGACGCCGCGCTTCTGCTTGACCACCTTGCGGATGTAGCGCTCATTGAGGAACTGCAGCGGCTTGGCGTCCACCACCTTCACAGTCGCGGCGCGCGCCGGGTCGAACGCCGAGCTCTCGATCACCTCCGCCGATTCCAGGTACTCCGAGTAGAAGCGCGGGTCCACCGTCGCCGAGAGCCAGATGAACCGGCATCCGGCGCGCTTCCCCAGCGCCAGGCAGAGCTCCAGCTCCGCCGATGTCTGGTGGATCTCGTCGACCACCACCGTATCCTCCGCGGTGATCAGCGCGTCCTGATACCAGCGCCGCGCGATCCCCGTCGTCACGATCACTACGTTCCAGGTGGGCGTCTCAGGAGTCGCCTCTCGCTCGCGGTTGATCACGCCGGTGCGTAAGGACGTCCCCACGATCTCCTGCGCGATCGGCCGGATCGCGAGCGTCTTCCCGGTCCCGGTTCCCGCCACGATGCCGAAGCCGCGCCCGGACGCGGCCAGGCGTCGGATGTCGTCGCCGTGCTCGCGCTGCAGCACCGTGTCCACTCCCTCGAGCCGCACGCCGATCTCGATCGTTTCGCATGCGGCTCTCGTCGGCGCGATCACGATGATCCGCCCGCTTTTCGGACGCCCGGGATAACGCTCGTGCGGAGGGATCGTCGGGACTTGAACCATGGCGGACACCGAACC
>JAHWJV010000453.1 GCA_019348265.1 Gemmatimonadota bacterium | reverse complement strand
AGGGCATCGTCATGGGAGTCAACTACGGATTCGAGAAGGTCCGCTTCGTCCACCCCGTCAAGGTCGGGTCGCGGATCCGGGCGACGAGCACGCTGGCGGCCGCCGACGCCAAGGACGCCAGCACCTTGCAGATCACCCGGTCCATCCAGGACGAGATCGAGGGCGCGGCGAAGCCGGCGCTGCCGACGGGCTGGACGCCGCTGGTCCGCGCCGACCGGCTCGCCGAGCGCCTGGGCCTCGGCGAGGTCTGGGTCAAGAACGATACCGCCAACCCGACCCACTCCTTCAAGGACCGCGTGGTCAGCGTGGCGCTCGCCCGCGCCCAGGAGCTCGGCTTCTAGAACGTCTCCTGCGCCTCGACCGGCAACCTGGCGAACGCGGTGGCGGCCCAGGCGGCGCAGGCTGGCCTGGAGGCGTGGATCTTCATCCCCGAAGACCTGGAGCGGGAGAAGATCGTGGCCACGGCCGTGTACGGCCCCAAGCTGGTTCGGGTGCGCGGGGTCTACGACGACGTGAACCGGCTCTGCGCCGAGGTCGCGGACCGTTTCGGTTGGGGGCTCGTGAACGTGAACCTGCGTCCTTTCTACGCCGAGGGCTCGAAGACGATGGGTTACGAGATCGTCGAGCAGCTCGGCTGGAGTGCGCCGGCGAACGTGGTGGCGCCGATGGCCGGCGGGTCGCTGGTGACGAAGCTCCGTAAGGCGTTCGAGGAGATGGAGACTTACGGGCTCGCCAAAGGCACCGCCGAGACCAAGGTCTATGGCGCGCAGGCGTCCGGATGCGGTCCCATCATCGAGGCGCTGCACCGCGGGGACGCCATGGTCGCGCCGGTGCGTCCGCGTACGATCGCGAAGTCGCTCGCGATCGGAAACCCCGCCGACGGGCCGTTCGCGATACAGGCGATGAAGGAGAGCGGCGGCTGGGGCGAGGCGGTCACCGACGAGGAGATCGTTGCGGGCATCCGCCTCCTGGCCCAGACGGAGGGGATCTTCACTGAGACGGCCGGCGGGGTGACGGTGGCGGTAGCGCGGAAGCTCGCCCAGCAGGGCAAGCTCTCACGCGAGGGTGCCACCGTGCTCTGCATCACCGGGAACGGCCTCAAGACGCCCGACGCGGTCAGCGGCGAGGTCGATTTCGGGCCCGTCATCGACGCCCGCCTCTCCGAGGTCGTGGAGCTGGCCGAGGCCCGCGAGCTGGCGATGAGATAAGGGCTCGGCTATCGGCTATCGGTACCGAACGACCTCTAGTCGATAGCAGATAGCCGATAGCCATCAGTTCGAATTTCACTGGAGAATCAGCACATGCCCGTAACCGTCCGCATTCCCACCGTTCTTCGCCGCCTGACGGGCGGCCGCGACGAAGTCGCGACCCCTGGCGCCACGGTGGGTGAGGTGTTCGCCGCGGTGGGCGCGGAGCACCAGGAGTTCCTGGGTCGCATCACGGAGGGCGGCGAGGTGCGGCCCTTCCTCAACGTGTTCGTGAACGGGGACGACATCCGCTTCGCGCAGGGGCTCCAGACGCCCGTTCGCGACGGCGACGAAGTGTCGATCATCCCGTCGATCGCCGGCGGTCGGTGACCCAGGTCACGCTGACCGGCCGGGTCGGCGACGCGGCGCTGGACCATGCCGCGAGCGCGTACCCGTTCGAGGGGTGCGGTCTGCTCATCGGCTATCTCGGCGACGACGACGTCCGCGTCACGCGCGCTCTGCCGTGCCCGAACGTGGCCGCGCGAGAGGAGCAGACGCATCGGTTCGTGATCGACCCGCGCGCCGTGCTGAACGTGCGCCGGTCGCTGCGCAACACGGCTGAGTCGATCGTCGGGTTCTACCATTCGCATCCGGACGCGCCGGCGGCTCCCTCGACGACCGACATGGAGTTCATCCGGCTGTGGCCGGAGACGGTCTGGCTGATCGTGCCGGTCGCCGGCGGTGAGTCCGGCGAGCCCCGCGCCTGGTGGCTGGACGAAGTGGACTCGCCGCGGCCGCGCGAGCTGACGGTGCTCGTCCCTCCGGTGCGCGCCGCCGCCACCTGTCCCGAGTAGTCGACCGAGTACCCGAAACGAGAGAACCATGTCTGTGGAACTGGCGATAGATACGCAGCTACCCGAGCTCTCCTCCGAGGAGATCCTCCGATACAGCCGTCACCTCATCATTCCGGAGGTGGGGAAGGAGGGGCAGCAGAAGCTGAAGGCCGCGCGCGTGCTCCTGGTCGGAACGGGCGGGCTCGGGTCGCCGCTCGCGCTGTACCTCGCCGCCGCCGGCGTCGGAACGCTCGGCGTGGTGGACTTCGACGTGGTCGACGAGACGAACCTCCAGCGCCAGATCATTCACGGGACCTCCGACGTCGGCCGCCCGAAGATCGAATCCGCGCGCGACCGCATCGCCGAGATCAACCCGAACGTAGTGGTCGTCCCGCACGAGACGCGGCTCAGCTCCGACAACGCGCTCGAGATCATGCGCGACTACGACATCGTAGTGGACGGCACCGACAACTTCCCGACGCGCTACCTCGTCAACGACGCCTGCGCTTTGCTCGGCAAGCCCAACGTCTACGGGTCGATCTTCCGCTTCGAGGGGCAGGTGTCGGTCTTCTGGGCCGCCAAGGGCCCCTGCTACCGCTGCCTGTTCCGCGAGCCGCCGCCACCGGGGATGGTCCCCTCGTGCGCCGAGGGCGGCGTGCTGGGCGTGCTCCCCGGCATCGTCGGCCTGCTGCAGGCGACCGAGGCGGTGAAGCTGATTCTCGGCGTGGGCCAGCCGCTGATCGGCCGGCTGCTGACCTTCGACGCGCTCGGCACCAAGTTCGGTGAGCTCAAGCTGCGGCGCGATCACTGCCCGGTGTGCGGCGAGAACCCGACCATCACCGAGCTGATCGACTACGAGGTCTTCTGCGGGATTCCGCAGGCGGAGGCGGAAGAGGCCGCGGAGCTCGCCCAGGTACCGGAGATGACGGCCGCCGCCCTGAAGGACCGGCTGGACCGCGGCGACCGACTCACGATCATCGACGTCCGCGAGCGCCACGAGTGGGACATCGTCAACCTCGAGTCGACCGGGGCGAAGCTCATCCCGCTCTCCGAGATCGAGGACCGGATGGTGGAGATCGACTCGCGGGACGAGATCGTCCTGCATTGCAAGATGGGCGGTCGCAGCGCCAGGGCCGCGCACCTCCTCCGCGACAAGGGATACGATCGGCTGTGGAACCTGCGCGGCGGGATCCTGGCCTGGTCGGACGAGGTGGACCGGACGATGGCGAAGTACTGAAGAGTCGTCAGTCGCCAGTTTCCAGTCTCCAGTCGAGCCGGACTGGCGAC
>JAHWJV010000452.1 GCA_019348265.1 Gemmatimonadota bacterium | reverse complement strand
GAGATCGGCGGCGCCAGCGTGTTCCTGGAGTACTGGCGCCGCCCGGAGGCCACGGCGGCCGCGTTCCGGGACGGCTGGTTCCGTACGGGTGACGTGGCGGTGGTGGAAGACGGCTACTACCGGCTGCTGGGCCGCCGCAGCGTCGACATCATCAAGACGGGCGGATACAAGGTCTCGGCGCTGGAGATCGAGGAGGTGCTGCGCACCCATCCCGCCATCGCCGAGTGCGCCGTCGTGGGCGTGGACGATCCCGACTGGGGCGAGCGCATCTGCGTGGCGGTGGAGGGATCGGGCGTGGAGCTGGATGAGCTGCAGGGGTGGGCGCGCGACCATCTGGCGCCGTACAAGCTGCCCCGCGACCTGCGGCGGGTGGACGCCCTTCCGCGCAACGCCATGGGGAAGGTGGTGAAGCCCGAGGTGGCGAAGCTGTTCGCGGACGGTGGCGGATGAAGATGCCACGCGTCACCCTGCGCGGCGCGGCGATCGGCGTGGCCCTGGCCGAGGTGGGGCTGATCGTGGGCCTCGCCATCGTCGTGATGCTCGCGGCTGTCGTGACGCCCGCCGTAACCGCGACGATAGACCGTCAGCGAGTGGATCAGGGTGCAAGAACGCTCGCGGAGCTCGCGGCGGGGTTTCCACCGTTCTACAACCACACGACCGCCAATCCAGGCCGCCTTTCCCAGCTGACTGGGCCCATCAGCGTAGGGCAGCTGAACAGCTGCGGGATCAAATTTTCCGGCAGCGCCGTCAGCAAGTGGGCGGGCCCGTACTATAACGCACGCGTGATTGCAGTGGACGGGGCGCTTCCGGTATTCGTTGGCCATGCGCGGGACGTATTGGTCCGTGTACCCCCGAATCAGAACGCTGGCAGCCTCGGGATCGTGGTGGACGGGGTGAGGGAGGAGGACGTTCGTGAACTGGACAGGCAGGTCGACGGGAGCGGCGGCGCGTCCAGTGGAACGATCCAGTGGGGAAATCCGGATGCCGAGGGCCTGTATACGATTACGTATTACACGCCGGTGACGGGGTGCTGAGACCACGGTTCTGCGGCCGCGCCGGGTTCACGCTGATGGAGCTCGTGGTGGTCCTGGCGGTGACGGCCATGCTTGCGGCGGTGCTCGCGCCTCAGGTCATGGGGCGGCTCAGGGGCAGCGAGGTGACGTCGCTCGCCCGTAACCTGCAGACGGTGGCGGGCGCGATCGAGCAGTTTCGGGCCGACGTCGGCAGGTACCCTGACAGCGTTCAGCACCTCGTGAGCCTCCCCGCGGGTCGCAGGGATGCTTGCGGGTACCTGCTCCCTGGGGCGTTCAGCCGGGCATGGGCGGGGCCGTATCTAAGCCGGCGCGTCGCCGATACGGGAATCGTCAGCAACAGCTCCACCATCCTCCTCGACATCGGACGGAGCCCGACGCTGAGCTCGCCAGCCGACCCCCTGGGTACCCTCATCATCACTGCGGAGGGGGTGGACCGGGCGACGGCGGAAGGACTGGAGGCAGCGTTCGATGGCAGCTATGATCCCAGCGGCGGAACGGTCCGGTGGATCGCGTCGGCCAGCGCCGATCGCGGTACACTCTACTACGACATCCCGATCCGCGGGTGTTGACGGAGCGGCGCACCGATCCCGATCGCTACGCCGCGGTCCCGCCGGATGCCTCCCCGGACAAGCCGCTGCGCGACGCCCTTCCGCCGGAATCCCCGTCGCAGCGAATCCGCGGGTGGGCGCGAGAGCTGGGCTTCGACGCCGTAGGCATCGCGCCCGCCGCGCCGAGCGCGCACGCGGACCACTATCGCGGCTGGATCGCGGCAGGGAACGCCGGTGAGATGAGCTACCTGGCGCGGGAAGACGCGATCGCCAGGCGAGCCGACCCCGCGCTGGTGGTCCCCCAGGTGCGGTCGGCAGTAGTGGTGGCGATGGGATACGCGCCGCCGGGCGACGACCCGGAGCGGGGCGACGCGAGCAGCGCGATCTTCGCGCGATACGCCCGCAACGATGACTATCACGACCTGCTCAAGCCACGGCTGATCGCGCTGCAGGAGAGGATCGCCGCCGAGCTCGGCGGGATCAACGGACGGGCATACGTGGACACGGGGCCGGTCCTGGAGCGGGAGCTCGCCGCCCGCGCGGGGTTGGGCTGGTTCGGGAAGAACACCATGCTGATCCAGCCGCGTCGTGGATCGTACTACTTCCTCGGGGTCATCCTGCTGGACGTGGAGCTCGCCTACGATGAGCCGTTCGAGCGCGACCAGTGCGGAAGCTGCAAGGCGTGCCTCGATCAGTGCCCAACCGGCGCGCTGCTCGGGCGTGATGCCGCTGGGGCGCCCCGGATGGACGCCCGCCGCTGCATCTCCTACCTCACCATCGAGCTGAAGGGGCCGATCCCGCGCGAGCTCCGTCCGCTCATGGGCAACCGGATCTACGGCTGCGACATCTGCCAGGAGGTGTGTCCGCACAACAACCCGAAGTGGGTGCAGATCAGTCCGGAGGAGGCATTCTGGCCGCGGGCCGGTGTGCACGGCGCGAAGCTCATCGAGCTGATGAGCATGGACCAGGCGGAGTTCTCGCGGCGCTTCAAGAACTCTCCCGTGAAGCGCGCCAAGCGGCGCGGGCTGCTGCGCAACGTGGCGGTGGCGCTCGGGAACTGGCGGTCGGAGGAGGCGGTGCCGGTTTTGACAGTCGCGCTGAACGACGGCGAGCCACTCATCCGGGGGCACGCCGCTTGGGCGCTCGGGCGAATCGCGACCCGGATGGCCGTGCAGGCGCTGCGGAGAAGAACCAGGGTGGAGGGTGACGGATGGGTACAGGGGGAAATTGACCAGGCGCTGGAGGAGGCATCTTCTACCCGCTCGTCCGACAACTCGACCCGCCTCCGCTCGCAGGCTCTGGTGTAGGCTCACGCCCCGGATGCGGAGCGGTCGGCGAGGATCCGTGCTAGAAGGGCCTTGCGCCCCCGCACGCCCACCTTATCGCAGGCGTTGTCGAGGTGATCCTGTACCGTGTACGCGGAGAGGCCCAGGGTGGTAGCGATCCGCTTGGTCGACTCGCCCCTGATCACCAGCACGAGGACTTCCCGCTCGCGCGGCGAGAGCCCGTATCGGACGGAGAGACTCGTCGCGGGTCCACGCGGACCGGCAGGCTCGATCACGATCACCGCGGCGGAATCGCCGGACGGATCCGGCTCCGCCAGAGATCCGTGCAGGGTGTACCACCGTCCCGAGCGTCCCTGCGCCCGCAACTCGGTGCGGAGCGTACCGTCCGCGGCTGCGTGGACGGCGCGCAGGCGGGCCAGGACGCTCACAACGGCATACCACGTTG
>JAHWJV010000451.1 GCA_019348265.1 Gemmatimonadota bacterium | reverse complement strand
GAGCTGTCGGGGCTGGAGGCCGAGACCGACATCGCGATCGAGGTGGTCGGGCGGCGCCCGGGGGAGAAGCTCGACGAGGCGCTGTTCAATCCCTACGAGCGCGTCCAGCCGACCCCGGCGGAGAAGATCTCGCGCGCCGAGCGCGAGCGGCTGGACCCCGGGGTCGTGGCCGAGATGTTCGACCAGATCGCGCTGCTCGTGCTCGAGTCCTGCCAGGAGGCGCTGACCAACGTCGCGAAGCACGCCGACGCCGGCCGGGTCGCGGTCGACGTCGTCGTGCACGACGGTCAGGTCGAGCTCACCGTCGAGGACGAGGCCGACCCGTCGAGCGGTGACGCGGAGTACGCTGCCCCGGAAAACGCGGAGAACGGCTGATCCCATTGGTGGTAGACGCCCGCGAGGGAAGCGAAGAGCCGGCGCGGCATGCCGCAGCCCGGCGTGTTCTGGACCTGCTCGGGCTCGCGGCGCGGGCGGGCGGGATCCTTACCGGGATCGACTCCGTCCGCCGGGCCGCGCGTGAAGACGACGTCTTCCGCGTCATTCTCGCCGAAGATGCGGCGCCCGGGCAGCAGGGGAAGCTCACACCCCTCCTCGAAGCCCGACGGGTGCCCTTTCACAGCTTGTTCACGCGGGACGATCTGGGCGCCGCCACGGGGCGCGGCCCCGTCTCCGCCATCGGGATCACGGACCGCAACTTTGCACGGCGTACCGGCGAACTCGTCGCGGCGCTGACAGAGGGTCGCTTCACGGCGCAGCCGTGAGGCTTCTCTCTGCAGGACCAACAACAGGACAGTAGACACGGATGCGAGTGTACGACGTGGCCAAGGAGTTCGACGTTTCCTCCGAGGCCTTGGTGCACCTCCTGAGGGAGATGGACATTCCGGTCCGCAGCCACATGACGCTGCTCGCGGACGAGCATGTCGCCAGGCTGCGTACGGTTCTCGAGCGCGAGCGTCGCCTCGGGCACAACACGGCGGACGCCGCGGTCGCGGCGGCCATCGAAGACGCGCACACAGGTGCCCGTCGTCGTACGCGTCGCCGCCGGTCCGAGCAGCCGGAAAGTGAGGCGGAAGCCGCGCCGGAAGCGGATTCGACCCCTTCGGCTATGGCCGACGCCGCGGATGCGATCAACGCGGAAGCGGCGGAGGCGGCAGCGGAGCGCGGAGCGGCGCTGGTCACCGGGGGCGGCGCACCGCCGCGCGAGGACACCATCGTCGTCGCCGACGCGCCCGCCGAAACGACGCCCGAAGCGGCTCCGACGCCGGCCGACGGCGACGGGCAGGACATCGCGCGCCCCGCGGCGGCTTCTGCCACCGCGCCGCCCGCGCGTCCGCATCGTCCCGCGCCGCCGATCCCGGCGCGCCGTCAGCCGCTGGAGCGGCCGGGCCAGCGTGAGGACCGCCCTGCCCGTCCAGCCGGCCGCACGCCGGAGCCGGCGCGCCCCGCCGGCCGTGGCCCGGACGCGCCCCGTCCGCCGCGACCCTTCGAGGTTGGTGCGCCCGCCGGCGTTCGCCGTCCAGGACCGCCCGCGCCGTCTCGCGGTGGCCCTCCGGGCCCGCCGCAGCGCGATCAGTCGTCCCGGCCGCCCGCGGCGAACGCGCAGAGCGCCGCCAACGACGCCAAGAAGCGCAAGAAGGATCGCAAGAAGCGGAAAGGAGTCGATCAGGACGCGGTCGACGAAATGTTCAAGAAGACGATGGCCGCCATGGAGGGCGGTGGCCGTCGCAAGCGGGGCCGCCGCGATCTAGGGCCGAGCGCGCACGATCGTCGTGAGGAGGAGCAGGAGCGGATGCGCCAGGAGGAGGCGACCATCGTCCGCGTCAACGAGTTCCTCACCGTCGCCGAGCTGGCCGAGCTGATCGACGTTCCGGCGAGCCAGCTGGTCGGGTCCGCATTCAAGAACCTCGGGTTGATGGTCACCATCAACCAGCGCTTGGATTTCGACCAGATCGAGCTCCTGCTCGACGAGTTCGGCTTCCGCGCCGTTCGCGAGGCCGAGTACGGCGTCGAGTTCACCGAAGAAGCCGAGGCGGACGAGCCGGCCGACCTGGTGTCGCGCCCCCCGGTGGTCACCGTGATGGGCCACGTCGACCACGGAAAGACGTCGCTTCTGGACTACATCCGCAAAGCCAACGTGATCGCCGGTGAGGCCGGTGGCATCACGCAGCACATCGGCGCCTATCACGTCGACGTGGGCGACGGGCGTGCGATCGCGTTCCTCGACACGCCCGGCCACGCGGCGTTCACCGCGATGCGCGCTCGCGGTGCCGAGGTCACCGACCTGGTGATCCTCGTCGTGGCCGCCGACGACTCGGTGATGCCGCAGACGATCGAGGCGATCAGCCATGCTCGTAACGCGGGCGTGCCGCTCGTCGTCGCCGTGAACAAGGTGGATCTGCCGGACGCCGAGCCGATGAAGGTGAAGCAGGACCTGCTTCAGCACGGTGTCGTGCTCGAGGATTTCGGCGGCGACGTCATGTCCGCAGAGGTGTCGGCGAAGAAGGGCACGGGCGTGGCGGAGCTGCTGGAGAAGGTGCTTCTGCAGGCCGAGGTGCTCGACCTCAAGGCGAACCCGGAACGCGAGGCGGCGGGGACGGTCATCGAGGCGCAGCTCGACGTGGGCAAGGGCCCGGTCGCGACCGTGCTGGTGACCAATGGGACGCTGCGCGTCGGCGACAGCGTGGTCGTGGGCCGCTACAGCGGCCGCATCCGCGCGATGCTCGACGAGCGCGGCCGGCCAGTGGCCAAGGCGGGTCCCGCCACGCCCGTGCAGATCCTCGGTCTGGCCGGGGTGCCGGCCGCGGGCGATCAGCTGGTGGCGATGGAGGCGGACCGGGCTCAGGAGGTCGCCCAGACGCGGCAGCGGCTGGACCGCGAGAAGCGGATGCGGATCAAGAGCCGCGGCGTGAAGCTCACCGACATCTCCAAGATGCTGCAGAAGGGCGAGACCGCCCAGCTCAGCCTCGTGATCAAGGGCGACGTGGACGGCTCCGTACAGGCGCTGTCGGACGCGTTCGAGCAGCTTTCGACGAAGGAAGTCGCCGTCCAGGTGATCCACCGCGCGGTGGGTGCGATCAACGAGTCGGACGTGCTGCTCGCGTCGACGTCGGGAGCCATCGTGATCGGCTTCCACGTGCGGCCCACCGCGGAAGCGCGTGCCGTGGCGGAGCGCGAGGATGTAGATATCCGGCTCTACAACATCATCTACGAGGCGGTCGGCGAGGTTCGGCTGGCGATGGAAGGGCTGCTCTCGCCCGAAGAGCGGGAGGTCATGCTCGGCACCGCCGAGGTCCGCCAGATCTTCAAGGTCCCGCGCA
>JAHWJV010000450.1 GCA_019348265.1 Gemmatimonadota bacterium | reverse complement strand
CGGGGCATCCGAGCTCACACTCTCTTTATGCCCTCGCTTTCCCGTACCAAGCATGGCACGGAAAGCTCCGGTTTTCAAGCACGATGTCGGGGCGATGAAGATGAAGGGTGCGAGTCGAACGACGCACTGAGGCCTGCTCGCCCACTGGCAGGACACGAAAAAGCCCCCTTCACTTCGCTGGAGCGGGCTTTTCCCTGCCTGACGAACCTGGTGGAGCCGGTTGGAAACGTGGTATCTCGAAAGAGGTGCCGCCCGGAATCGAACCGGGGGTGGAGGTTTTGCAGACCTCTGCCTTACCGCTTGGCTACGGCACCGACGAGAGCGGGCAACCGGGCTCGAACCGGCGACCTCAACCTTGGCAAGGTTGCGCTCTACCAACTGAGCTATGCCCGCGCTTGCGACCTTTTCACTGATCCGGAGAGCGCGTGAAGAAAGCGGGCTGTTCTCGCGTCGCAGCCTCTGGAAAAGAGGCGGGAATGTAGAGAATTCGCGGAGGGGAGTCAACCCCGCGCCGGCGCTCGCATTGACAGGAACGGCCGGCCGGGGCTACCCTCCCGGCCGATTCACGGTCCTGGCGGCGGAGCTCGCCGGGACGCCATTTTCGCGCTACTGCCTTTCACCGCGACTCCCGGAATGAAGCGCTCCTTCGGGGCACTGTTCGTCGCCCTGCTCACCTTCGGGTTGGCCGCGCCGGGTCGCGCGCAGGAGCCGGAAGGTTATGTGCTCGCGCCCGGGCTGGTGCGCCTTTCGGCGGGCGGCGAGTACGCGGGCTTCAACCAGGTCTACGGTCCATCTGGCCGTGAGGCGTTCGGGTCCGCACGGTGGCAGCCGCTGGTTCCGGCGAACTTCGCCCCATTGCGGCCGCTGGAGGCGTCGCTCGCCACTTTTCTCGCCGCGACCGCGTCGCGCCCCGGTGCCACGCCCTTCGTGCTCGGCCCCAACTCGCTTTCGCTCGGAACGGCCGACGTCGCGATCTTCGCGAGTCACGTACGGGTGCCGCTGCGTCTCGACGTCGGCGTGCTGCCGCGGGTGCAGATCGGTGTCTCTCTCCCGATCCAGCGTGGGGATCTGCTGGTGCAGCGGGTGGGAGTGAGCGGCGCTTCGGTCGGCGAAAATCCGAATGCCACCGCCAATGCCGCCCTGCTCGGCCGTCTGGGAGCGAACGGCGCGCAGCTCGGCGCGTCGGCGCTGCTGCCGACGTCGGAGTCGCCGGCGGGACGGGAGCTGCAGCGGCGCGTGCTCGCCGCCACCGGATCGTCCCTGCAACTCCCCCGCGGCGACAGCGTCGCTGGCGGCGTGCTCCAGCGACGTCTCGTAGGCACCTTCGGTGACAGCATCGTCGGAAGCCGCGGCCGGTGGCACCCGGGTGATCTGGAGATAGACGCGCGGGTCATGCTGCTGGACGGGGTAGGCGGCGAACCTCTTCCGGCCGGCCGCCGGGGGATCGCGTATCGCCTGGCTCTCGCCGCGGGGGTGCGGCTGCCTACCGGGACGGAGTCCGACACCGTGGCCATCATCCGCAGAGACGTCCAGGCCGGGCTCGCGGGCGCGCAGATCGGCCTCTTGGGCGACGCGTTCGTCGGGCGGCGCTGGTGGATCGGCTTCGGGGTGCGCGAGGTGTTCCTCCCAGCGGCGAGCGTTCTCCGCCGGGTGGTCCCGCCGGATGCGCCTCTCTCGCGCGCCAACTCCCCTGAGGAGGTGGACTGGAACCCGCCGGACACGCTGGAGCTGCGGGTCACTCCGAGGTACCGGATAGCTCGGTCGATCTCGATCGGAGGTGACTACCGGGTGGGGTGGTTGTCCGCCTCGAGCCATGCCGGGAGCGCGGCCGGGGTGCTGGACACGCCGGGAGGATTGGCCCAGCGGGTCGGGCTCGGATTGCGGTTCACGAGCCTGCCGGCGTACGCCGGCAGGGAGACGGGGCTTCCCATCGAGGCGATGCTCAGCTACAGCAGGAGCCTCTCGGGGCCCGAGGGGAGTATGGCGGAGAGCGGCCTGGAGCTACGGGGCAGCATCCTGACTTCGCTGTGGGGGCGCGGCCTGCGGCACTGAAATATCGTTCAGAGTTCAGATTGCACAGTTCGAAGTAACTGTGCTGAGCTACTTTGACTTTGAACTTCGTTCTATTTTGCTCCGCGTTCCAGCAGCTCGCGCGCGTGCTCCAAGGAAACCTCGCTCTCCGGGTCGCCGCCCAGCATCCGGGCGATCTCGCGCACGCGCTCTTCGGCGTTCAGCAGGTCCACCCGAGTCGCAGTGGTGCCGTCGTGCTCGTGCTTCTTCACCAGCAGATGGACGTGTGCGCGAGAGGCGATCTGCGGAAGGTGGGTGATCGCGAAGACCTGATGGCTCGTCGCCACCTGACGCATCTTGTCCCCGACCTGCAGAGCCACCCGCCCGCCGACCCCGGTATCCACCTCGTCGAACACCAGAGTGGGAACAGCGTCGAGCCGCGCGAGGATCGTCTTCAGCGCCAGCATCACGCGGGACAGCTCGCCGCCCGACGCGACCTGCGCCAGCGGGCGCGGGTCGAAGCCCTTGTTCAGCGAGACCTGGAACTCGACTTCCTCCGCTCCGAACGGCCCCGTCATGGGCAACGGGATCCCTGCCGCTTCGAAACGCCCTCCGTTCATCCCCAGGTCGGGAAGGACGGCGTTGACCTCGGACGCCAGCGACTGCATCGCTCGGGCCCGGCGGGCGGTAAGCTCGGCGGCATGCGAGTCGAGCTGCGCGGCGACTTCCGCTTCCTGCTTCCGTAGCGCGGTCAGCTCCCACTCCGCGTTGTCGATCAGCTCCAGCTCTATCCGCGCCGCCTTCCCGCGCTCGATCACCTCCTCCACCGTCGCGCCGTACTTGACCTTGAGCCGATAGATCAGATCCTGCCGCCGCCGAATGTCTTCGAGCCTCGCCGGGTCGTGCTCCACGGCGGTCGCATAATCCGACATCCGGTTCCCCAGCTCGTCGAGCGCGTAGTACGCCGTGTCGAACAGCTCCGCCAGCTCGGTCTGGGCGGTATCGATGCGAAGAAGCTGGTCGAGGCCGCGGCGGAGGGCCGCGAGGCGGCTCACCAGCGCGTCGTCGTCGCTGGAGAGCGCCTCTGCCATCCGCGCCGCGATCGCCATCAGCTCCTCCGAATGCGCCAGCCGGCGGTGCTCTTCCTCCAGCGCCTCATCCTCGCCCGCCGACAGCCCCGCCGCTTCGATCTCCTCCGCCTGGAAGCGAAGGAAGTCCCCTCTCTCGGTCACCTCCCTGCGGCGGCGCTCCAGCTCCTCGATCTGCTGGCGGATCTCGCGGACGCGCCCGTGCACGGCGCGCACCGACCCCGCGA
>JAHWJV010000044.1 GCA_019348265.1 Gemmatimonadota bacterium | reverse complement strand
GTCTTCGTGCACGCTGTCCGCGGCGAAGGCCGCCTTGCTTCCCCGGCGGAAGGTGCCGTCGCGCTGCTGCACCAGTAGGTGGCCCGACTGCCACTTGGCGCCGCCCACGTAGAGGTCGTCGAGCCCGTCGCCGTTGACGTCCGCTGTCGCCAGAGCCGGCCCCTCCGTCGAGAGGAGGTGCGGCATCAGCGGCTCGCGATTGTAGTCGAAGAAGGTGTTCTCCTCATGCTCGTAATCGATCGCCAGCTCCGCGGTCACGTCGTCGAACAGCGGCTGCGACGCGGGTGAGCGCTCGTACACGTACTTCCCCGCCGCATGCTCCTGCTCCAGCACCAGAATGCGGTCCGGCGCGACCTCGGTGAGCGTCTGGAAGCGGCCATCCGGCCAGATGATCGTCAGCGAATCGACGCGGGTGGAGCGGCCGAGTCCGAAGTGGAGCCGCGGGTCGACCGACGACTGGAAGCCGCGCGTCGGCATCTGCTCCAGCATCTGCCTCACGCCATCGTGGACCGCGAGCACCTTCGCGCCGATGCCCGCCGTGTTCGCTCCGGACCCGCGCGGCACCACCGTGAGATAGTGGTGACCGTTGAGCTCCCGCGCCCGGCTCCGGTAGATCCCGGCGGCAGCGTTCACGTTGTTCACGACGAGGTCCAGCGAGCCGCTGTTGTTCAGGTCGACGTACACGGCGCCGTTGGAGAACCCTGGCTGCGCCAGTCCCCACTCTTCCCCCATCTCCCGGAAGGTCAGATCACCCTGATTCCTATACGCGTGGTTGGGCAGCGGCACTCGAGGCATCTTCTCGAGCAGCATGAGGTTCTCTTCGGTTATTCCCTGCGCCAGAGAGGCCTGCACTGCCTCATTGCCGACGAAGTTGATGTAGTCGAGGTCGTTGGGTCGACGGTAGATCCCGTTGGTGATGAAGAGATCCTTGCGGCCGTCGTTGTCGAGATCGGCGAGGAGCGGTGCCCAGCTCCAGTCGCTCGCCGAGACACCCGCGTGGTACCCGATCTCGCTGAAGCGGCCGTCCCCGCGATTGAGCTGCAGCGTATTGCGCGCGTACTGTGGGTGATACCCGGCCTTGACCCTCAGATTGAAGAGATCGAAGCTCTCGGCGTTCGCCGACGATTTCAGGATCTCCTCGCGGTCCGGGAGCATATCCACAGCGATCAGGTCTGGACGGCCGTCGTTCGTGAAATCGGCCGCGTCCACCCCCATCGAGAAGCGGCTCGTGTGACCGGTCGCGGTGGCAATCGACTCCGTGAAGGTGCCGTCGCACCCGTTGACGTACAGGTAGTCGTTCTCCTGGAAGTCATTGGACACGAAGAGATCGGGGCAGCCGTCGAGATTCAGGTCGCTCGCCACCAAGCCGAGGCCATATCCCTCGACCCCGCCGTAGATACCCGCCTGCTGGCTCACGTCCGTGAACCGGCCGCCCTCGTTCCGGAATAGCTTGTCTCCGGCGGTTCTATGGCGGGTCGCACGCTGAGGCGCGGCGCGGATGCCCCTCTCGGTATGGGTCGAGTGATTGAGCAGGTACATGTCCAGGTCGCCGTCCGCATCGTAATCGAAGAATGCGGCCTGCGTCGAATACCCGACGTGGCCCAGCCCATACTCCTCGGTCTGGTCGGTGAACGTGCGGTTTCCGTTGTTCATGTACAGCACGTTGCGCCCGCGCATCGTCAGGTAGCTGACGCCGGAGACGTAGATGTCGAGCCGTCCATCGCCGTTCACATCGGCCATGGTGACCCCGCTCGTCCAACCCTCGGTACCCGCGACACCCGCTTGCTCGGTGATGTCTTCGAACCGGTAGTTCCCCCTGTTCAGATAGAGGCGGTTGTCGCCGAGGTTGGAGGTGAAGTAGAGGTCCGGAAGTCCGTCGCCGTCCACGTCACCGGCCGCGACGCCACCCCCGTTGTAGTAGTACAGGTAGTTCAGGATGTTGAACTCCGGCGCCTCCGGCAGCTCGTTGACGAACGAGACGCCGGTTGCGCGGGGCGAGAGGAGCTCGAACAGAGCGGGCGCGGGCCGCTCCCCGCGGCACCCGATCGCCGTCAGCGCGATGGTGCCGAGAAAGAGCAGCGACACGGAAGGGCGGGGCATCATCGATCTTGTGCGGTACTCAGGGGAACGGTAATGCGGTGAAACGGACTGGTGAAGCAGGATTTGCGGGAGGGCCCGTCCCTGGCCGGGACGGGCCCTCCGAGCCTGCCGCCGCCGAGGCGCCCCGCTCAGTAGCCGGGGTTCTGCTCGAGCAGCGGGTTTGCGTCCACCTGCGTTTGCGGGATCGGCAGGAGGACCCGGTACGGCTCGCGCTGCTGTTTCGCGTACCATGCGTTGGTCCACTTACCATGCCGTACGAGATCCGCCCGGCGCTTCCCTTCATCCATCAGCTCGAAGAGCCGCTCGTCCAGGATCGCGTCACGAACCGCCGCCTGGCTCAGACTCGAGGAAAGCGGCTTGCGCGGATCGAACACCCGCGCGCGGATGGTGTTGACGAGTTCGACGGCCTGCCCGGTCTGGCCCAACTCGTTGAGCGCCTCTGCTTTGATGAGCAGGATCTCGCCGAGTCGGAAGAGCGGGTAGTCGTTCCCATGGTTGGTCGTCACTCGAGCAGGATCGAAGGGCCACTTGTACACGCGGGCGCCCTCGCCCTCCGTCGCCTGCGTGATGTCTCGGAAGTCGATGGTGTAATTGAGCCGGGCTCCGGAGCGGTCGTTCACCGGCTGGCGAGTCACCAGGTGGACTTGCGGCCCGGTCAGGAAGATGCTCGCCCGTTTGTCAGCCGGATCGAACTTCCGAACGGTCGGCGGCTCGGCGGCCCGGCCGTTGTTCGGCGCGGGGGAGAACTGGTTGTAGTGCAGCCGATCGCTGATGAAGTTGATGCTGGCGCCGGGCTCCGGCCGCCGTGCTGAAACCAGGATCATCTCCGGAGAGGTGTGGTTCGTCGCGCGGAAGTTGGCGAACCAGTCCGGGTTCAGGCTATACGGGCCTGCGATGACCCGATTCGCCGCGTCCACTGCGTCCTGCCACCGCTGCGTGCCCCTCTGGAGCCCCGCGGCGGTCACCGTGCCGGTGAACACCTGAGCGTTCAGGTACATGCTGGCCAGTATGGCGTCGGCGGCGCCGCGGGTTACCCGCCCGTAGTCCGAGCTCGGCCAGCTGACCGGGAGGTCTGCTCGAGCCTCCGTGAGCTCCTTCTCGACGAACGCGAACGTCTCCGCACGGCTCGCCCGCGCCCGCGGAGCGATTTCCGTCGTCGTGACGATCGGCACACCGCCGAACAGGTCGATCAACTGATAATAGAAATACGCCCGCAGCACACGGAGCTCGGCCACCGTGCGGGCTTTGTTGGCGACGGGGAGGTTCTCGATCGCCGCCAACAGCACGTTCGCCCTGGCGACTCCGGTGAAGGCGGTATTCCAGGCGCCGTTCACGGTGCCCAGCCCCGAGGGGCTGTTCGGCTGCCACAACTGCCGCTGCGACTCCAGATGGGTGCCGTTGTCGAACCAGTCCTGCCCGCGAACGGGAATCACCTGCTCATCCGAGCTGATGGTGTTGAAGTAGTGGTAGCTCCCGGTAGACGCGGCGTTGAACTGGTTGTACACCGAGGCGAGGCCGGACCGCACCTCCTCCTCGGTCTGGTAGAAGTTGTCCGGCGTAATGCTGCTGAACGGGCTCTCGTCCAGGTCGGTGCAGGCTTGCAGCGAGTACAGAGCCCCCATGAGCGTTACGGCGGCGAGCGTGCTCCGCAGGCCCATCCGGCGGGCCGGGCGTGGAATGTTCATTGGCGGTATACGTTTGGAGTAGAAGGATTCTTGGGTTTCCTAGAAACCAATGCGTACACCGGCCGTGAAGGTGCGCGGGTTCGGGTACTTCAGATAGTCGATCCCTCGTGAAGCAAGGCCCGCCTGCGTGTGGGCTTCGGGATCGTAACCGGTGTAATCCGTGCTCAGCCAGAGATTGTCCGCCGAGACGTACACTCGGCTGGCCCGCACTGCCGAAAATACGCTCTCCAGCGGAACGTTGTATCCGAGCGTGATGTTCTGCAGCCGGATGAAGGAGCCGTTCTCGATCCACCGCGACGAGAAGATCGCGGGCTCACGAATGCCCGTGGGATCATCAAGGGCGGAGGCGAGGAAATTCTTGTCCTGCAGGGCGTTGCCCTTGGTCGAGTAGACCAGCGCCGTGTTGTTGAGCACATCCTGCCCGAACACGCCACGAACGAGGAAGGACATGTCGAAGCTGTTCCAGTTGACTTCGCTTCGCCCGCTGAGGGTGAAGTCGGGATTGGCATCGCCGATGACTACATAGTCGTTCGCCGAGGGGATGGTCGTTTGACCATTGAGCGTGCGGCTGGTGATGATGCCTGCGGCGTCTTTGGTGACGTCGTACTTGTTGAATAGCTGCTTGCCGTTCGCGTCGACGCCTACGAACTCCGGACCGAAGAAGGTCCCCAGGGCGAAACCCGGCATGATGCGCTGCGACACCTGGCCGCTCTGGCCCTGGCCGCTGACGGAGCCGGTGGTGATGAAGGCGGCGCGCCCAAGGCTCACGACCTCGTTGCGGTCCACTGAGCCCAGGAGGCCGAGCACCACACTCAGGTCGGCGGTCGAGACGGCCTGGGCATCGAGGGTGAATTCGACCCCCCGGTTCCGGATCTTCCCGATGTTCTCCAAACGATTGGCCACTACGGCCGGCTGCGGCACCGGGACCGTGAGAAGGAGGTCCGATGTGTTCTTGACGTAATATTCGAGCGTCCCGGAGAGGAGATTATCGAAGAGACCGTAGTCCATCCCGAGATTCCACTGCGCCGTCTCCTCCCACTTCAAGTCTGGGTTCGGGTTGCGGTTCGGCGCCACCCCGATGACCACCTGCTCTCCGAAAACGGCGCGGGAGCCCGGGGTGAGGGTGATCAGGGAAGAGTACGGGTCGATCTCCTGGCTCCCGTTGATTCCGAACCCTGCCCGCAGTCGAAGCTCCGAAAACGGAGAGCCGCTCATGAACGCTTCATGACCGATGTTCCAGGCGCCCGAAATCGCCGGGAACACCGCCCACTTGTTCCCCGAACCGAAGCGGGAGGAGCCGTCATAGCGCAGCACGCCGGTCAGGAAGTACCGGTCGAGCAGGTTGTAATTCGCCCGGGTGAAGAACGAAGCGACCCGGCTGTCGATGCGGGAGGACGACGACGGCTGCTGCACCGCTCCGGCGCCGAGATTGTTGTAGCCGAACGCATCCGTGATGAAGCCCTGGGCTTCGACGTTGGCTGCCACCGTGGAGTACTCGTTGAACTCGTAGCCCCCCAGCACGTCGAGCGAGTGCACGCCCGGATTCAGCCGCAGGGTGAGGTACGACTGTAGCGTGTTCGTGACGTTCGCGATCGTTCCGACGAGCGCCTGTCCGTTGGTGGTCGCGCCGAGCGGGTTCGACTTCGGGTAATAACCACGCCGCACCCCGTCCGAGCGATCGGTGCCAAGGTTGAGCTGCAGTGTCAGGTTGGAGAGAATGTCCAGGTCGGAGGTCATGTTGCCGATGATGCGGCGCGAGATCCCGTCGTCCTGGATCTGCTCCGCGATCGCGACCGGGTTCCGGATGGTGACGGCGCCCGGGCCGATCTCGTAGTACCGGCTCGCCCCCGTCACTGGATCGACAACCGTGACCGGGTTCGTCGGGTTCATGATGAGCATATTCGTGAACACGGTGCCGGTGAAGCCGCCCGTGTTCTCGTAGGCGACGTAGTCGTTCGACACCTGCGCGGCGTTCAGGTTCAGCCCGAGCCGCAAACGGCTGTTCAACGCCTGCTGGCTGGCGTTGATCCGGCCCGAGATACGGTTCAGCCCGCTGCTCCGCACGATTCCTTGCTCGTCGGTGTAGCTCAGCGAGCCGCGGTACTGGGTGTTGGCGGCACCACCCGCGAACGCCAGGTTGTGGCTCTGGGAGACCGCGTTCCGCAGGACCTCGTCCTCCCAGTTGGTGTTCGCGGTTCCGAGTCCCGCGAGCCGGGCACGATCCAGCCGCCCTGCGGCGACCTCGCCCTCGATGAAGGAGCGGTATTGCTGGCCGTTCAGCACGTCGAGGCTGCGCGATGGCGTCGAGTACGCCATGTACGTGTCGTAGGTGAGCTCCGTCCGGCCCGCCCCGCCCGTCTTGGTGGTGATCAACACGACCCCGTTCGCCCCGCGGCTCCCGTAGATCGCCGTCGCCGATGCGTCCTTGAGCACCGTCATCGACTCGATGTCGTTCGGGTTGATCAGGTTCAACGGGTTGCGCGGCAGGGAGTTGTTCTGTCCCAGGCTCGTCGGCTCGACCGGCGCGTTGTTGATCGGCACGCCGTCGATCACGTAGAGCGGCTCGTTGCTGGCGCTGATCGACGTGCCGCCGCGAATCCGGACGCTCATCCCCGCGCCCGGAGAGCCATCGTTCTGCACGACGGTGACGCCCGCCACCCGGCCGCGGATCATCTCGGTCGGTGCGGTCACCTGCCCGACGTTGGCTTCCTGGGTGGATACGGTAGCCACCGAGCCGGTGACGGCCTCACGCCGCTGTGTGCCGTAGCCCACCGCGACGAGCCCCTCGAGCTGGACCGCCTGCGCGGCGAGCACCAGGTTCACCGTGAGGGTCTGACCGGCGGAGACGGTGACCGCCTGCGAGGCCTCGGTATGGCCGGCGAAGGTAGCCCGCACCGTGCGGCTCCCGGCGGGAACCGCCGTGATGGTGAACCGGCCCTGGGCGTCCGTCTGGTCACCCCGAGCCGTGCCGGCCACAGCCACGGCGGCACCCGCGAGCGGCCGGTTTCCAGTTCCCGTCACGGTCCCGCTGATCGTTCCAGTCGCCTGGCCGAAGCCGCGGTCGGGCACAAATAGGAGGAGGGACAACCAGACGACTCGTGTCCATTTCATTACGGGTTCTCCTGACGGGCGGTGGTGAACGTGGTGCCCATGTTCCGAGAACATGGCCCGGGATGAGCAGGTCGGCCGAAAAGGGAGCGAACAGCGGACGAACCGGGACCAAGGGGGTACGGGTGTTTGCAGGAGCGCGAGAGCGATCGAGAGGGCTTCCCGGCCCGGTGGGAACCCATCCAGGACGGGCAAACACACGAGAAAACCGTTGCGCCCTCGCGCGGGGTGTCAAGCATAACGTGGCTTGCCTCACCGGCGACAGGGGGGACCGGGCTGGCCTCGGCGGAAGCCTCCGCCAGTCCCTTGCGGGCCACCTCGCGACAGGGTAGTCATCTCTGTACAGGCGTGCGGTTTCTCCCGTGCGTCCGCGGTCGCGCCGACGAAGGCTGCCGCCGGCCTGATAACGCAACGCTCTGGAGGAAGACGATGGTCCAAACCGGCAGAATTCTGGCGGCCGCTCTGCTCACGCTGACCGCTGCCGCACGAGCGCAGCAGCCCGGTGGCTCCCCCACTCGACTCCCGCCGGACACGATCCATCTCCGCGATCTGAGCGCCTTCCGCACGCCGCCCGCGGGCTGGCGCGTGGTCGGCGGCGCGACGGCCGACCTGGCGAGGGCGGCGCGGCTGTCCACGGCCGCCGGGTCCGGAGTGCTCGCGAACGTAGCGTCGCCCGGCTCCGGCCAGAACCTCGTCACGAGCTGGGACCACGGCGACATCGAGCTCGACCTGGATTTCATGATGCCGAAGGGCTCCAGCTCCGGGGTCTTTCTCCAGGGGCGGTACGAGGTCCAGCTCGCCGATAGCTGGGGCAAGCGGTCGGTGACGCATGCGGACGCGGGGGCGATCTCGCCGAGAGTGGGGGCGACCGGGGAAGCACTGGTCGAGGGCCGCGCCCCGCGGGTAAACGCGAGCCTCGCGCCCGGACTCTGGCAGACGATGCGGGTGGTGTTCCGCGCGCCGCGCTTCGACGCGCAGGGGCGGAAGACCGACAATGCCCGCTTCACGGAGGTGGTGTTGAACGGCGTGCCTGTCCACAGCAACGTGGAGGTCTCCGGCCCGACGCGCGCCGCGCCCTTCGCGCAGGAGAGCGCCACGGGGCCGCTGGTGATCGAGGGGTCGGCGGGACCGGTGGTCTTCCGGAACATCCGCTACAAGCTGGATCGTGGTCAGCGCGTTCAGCTCTCGGGGCTCCGCTACCGCGTGTACGAGGGGGATTTCAGCGCGCTTCCGGATCTCGCAGGACGCACCCCCACGCGTGAGGGTGCGGCGGATGCGCTTACCCCGTCGGTGCTCGGCGGCACGGACCGCTTCGCCTTCACCTACGACGGCACGATCGAAATTCCCGTCGCGGGCGGGTACCTCTTCGAGCTGAGCGCTCCATGGGCGACTCCGCAGGGCACCGACCCTGGCAGCAAGGCCGGGGGCGGGCGGCTCACGATCGCGGGACGTGAGGTGATCGTCCATGCGGCTGGGCGGCCATCTTACTCAGCGACGGTCGAGCTCCCGGCGGGACGCCATCCGCTGTCGCTCGTGTTCTACAAGAACCGCGCGAATCGCACCCCCGCCTTCGAGCTTCACGTCGAGGGGCCCGCGATCGCGCGGCACGGGCTGCACCGGGTGGAAAACATCCAGACGCCGAATATCACCGCGCCGATCCTGACGGAGCCGCAGCGGGACGTGCTGGTCCTGCGCAGCTTCATGACCTTCGGGGGGAGCAAGCGGACGCACGTGGCGTCGGTAGGCGATCCGAGCGGCGTCCATTACAGCATCGACCTCGGCCGTGGCGCGCTGCTCTACGCCTGGCGCGGCCCTTTCGCCGAGACGACCCAGATGTGGAGCGGACGCGGCGAGCCGCAGATCGCGGAGCCGCTCGGCGCGGTGGTCCGGCTCTCGGGCGCCCCCAGCATCGCCATCCTCCGCGAGGCCTCGGCCGCCTGGCCGGACAGCACGCAGGCGGACGCACCCTACCGGCTGCAGGCCTACTCGGTCGACCAGGAGGGGCGGCCGACGTTCCGCTACCAGGTCGGCCCCGTCCAGGTCGAGGAGACGCTGCGGCCGGCGCAGGACGGAACCACGCTGCGCCGCGAGCTGCGGATGCGGGCCCCCGACAGCACCGGCGGGGTATACGTTCGGCTCGCCGAAGGCGCGAGCGTCGCGCCGCTGCGAGACCGGACGTACGCCGTGGATGATCTCCGCTACTACGTCACCGTGGAGTCGGGAACGCCGACACCGATGGTCCGCGCCGCCGGTGCGCGGCAGGAGATCCTGGTGCCTGTCCGATTCCGCGGGGGTGAAGCGCGGATCGTCTCCGGAATCGTCTGGTAATACCGGTGGGCCGGCGCGGCGCCGGCCCGCATCCGCGAGCTTTCTGTGAGCCAGAGTCCGAACCACCTGTTCCGCCCCAGGAATATGCTAGCTGAGCAGCAACGTAAATCCGTACGCCTTCGCCGTCTGGTGAGGGCCGCACTCCTGGGCGCCGCGCTGCCAGCCGGGGTGGCGGCGCAGGTTCAGGCTCCGCGTGCCGAGAACCCGGTCGCGGCTCAGGAGGCACAGTACTATCGAATCGAGACCATACCGATTCCCGAGGGCCTGTCGCTCGAGGTCGGCGGGATGGCCTCCCTCCCGGACGGGCGGCTGGCGGTCATCACCCGGCGCGGCGAGCTATGGCTCATCGAGAACCCCACCATGACGGGCGGAGCGAGACCGACCTTCACGCGCTTCGCCAGCGGGCTCCACGAGCCACTGGGGCTCGCCTACCGGGACGGCGACTTCTACGCCTCACAGCGGAGCGAGCTCACGCGAATTCGCGACACCGACGGCGACGGCAAGGCCGACCTTTACGAGACGGTCTACAGCTGGCCACTGTCCGGAAACTACCACGAGTACTCATACGGCCCGCTGTTCACCCCGCAGGGCAACATGCTCGTCTGGCTGAACCTCGGCTGGGCGGGCAGAGGCGTGAGCATCGCGCCCTGGCGCGGCTGGACGGTGGAGATCACCCCGGACGGGAAGCTCACTCCGCTCGCCACCGGAATGCGCTCTCCGGCGGGGCTCGCGTACAATCTCGAGGGCGACCTCTTCTACTCCGAGAATCAGGGCGATTGGGTCGGCTCGGGGAGCATCACCCACGTGGAGAAGGGTGACTTCCTCGGCAACCCGGCCGGTCTGGTATGGACGAGCGACCCGGCGTCCCCGATCCGGCTACGCGAGGCGGACGTGCCCAACACGGGCGAGCCGAAGTACGCCGTAGCGAAGCGCGTTCCGGACCTGAAGAGCCCGGCGGTCTGGTTCCCGCACACGCTTCTGGGGATCTCGACCTCCTCCATCCTCGTAGACTCCACCTGGGGTGCGTTCGGCCCGTTCGCGGGACAGCTCTTCGTCGGGGACCAGAGCTACAGCCGGATCAATCGCGTCTTCCTGGAGAAGGTCGACGGAGTCTACCAGGGTGCGGTATTCTCCTTCCGCGAGGGCTTCGCCTCCGGCGTGCTGCGGCAGGAGTGGGCGCGGGACGGGTCCATGCTGGTGGGGATGACGGAGCGTGGCTGGAATTCTTCGGGCGACGCGCCATTCGGGATACAGCGGCTGGTCTGGACGGGCAGGACGCCCTTCGAGGCGCAGCGAATCGAGGCGCGCCCGGACGGGTTCGAGGTGGTGTTCACCCTTCCGGTGGACCGGGCGACGGCTTCCAACCCGGCCTCGTACGAGGTGAGCAGCTTCACCTACCGCTACCACAGCACCTACGGCTCACCCGTGGTCAACCAGGAGAGCAACCCCATCCGCGCGGTGGTCGTGTCCGACGACGGGACCCGGGCGCGCCTGGTGATTGACGGGATGCGCCTCGGCTACGTCCACGAGATCAAGATGGCGGGGGTTCGCGCGAGCGACGGGAGCACGCCGCTGCTCCACAACGTCGGGTACTACACGCTGAACCGGATCCCCGCCGGAGGCCGGGTGAACGTCAGCGCTGCGCCCGGCAGTGCTCCCGCCGCGTCCACGTCGCCGACGCCTGCCGCAGGCGCCGGCGCGAGCGGGCCCGCGACCCCGGCTCGGGTTGCCGGCGGCAGCGCCGGAGCCAAGCGCCAGGTCACCATGCCGGCCGATTGGAACGGCCAGGTGGATGCGAACCTCGCGCTGGACGCGGTCGAGCCGCTGAAGTTCAGCGCTCCGGAGCTGACGGTGAAGGCGGGGGTGCGGGTTCGCGTCCTCTTCAACAATGAGGGCGAGATGCTGCACAACTTCGTGGTGGTGCAGCCGGGCCGGGCCGACGCCGTCGCGACCGCCGCCTCGATGATGGGGCTCTCAGGCCAGGCGCGGCACTACGTCCCCGACACCGGCGACGTCCTCTATCACACCGCGGTGCTGGAGCCCGATCGGTCCGAGACGATCTTCTTCCGCGCTCCCACCACTCCGGGCGACTACCCTTACATCTGCTCCTTCCCGGGGCACGGATTCGTGATGAGAGGAATTCTGCGAGTGACGCCGTAAGCCTCGCGGCCCGATATTCCTGGCGATGAACGAGGAACGCTCCGGCAGTGACGTGCCGGAGCGTTCTCTTTCCTGTGCTAACTCGAAGCGGGTCTCACCTGGTCGAAGCCCTGCGGATCGCGGTGGACCTGGAGCCACCCATGTCCCAGGTCAGCTGCAGCGACCCGTCCGCGATCGGCGCGAAGGTCATGGTCGCGGCCGTGTGGGCGAGCCAGAGCTGGTTCTCCGAGAGCGGGATGGCGCGCTGCGGCGCGCTGGTCCCGATGCGGACGAAGAGTGCGTTCCCGTCGCGGTTGATCGTGTACGCCGGCGTCGGGTTCTGTTGTGCGGCAGCCTGCTGCTGAGCGGTGGCGTTCGGGTTCGGGGCGCGGAAGTAGCTCCCGGCGAGGCGGTCGAGCTGAGCGGTGCTGAGGGGGACGCCGCGCGGCACGTAGCCCGGAGCGGGCTCGGGGCGCTCCGGGAGTCGGCGGGCCCAGATGTTCCGGTAGCGGACGGGATGTGCATGATCCTGAAGCTGTAGCGGCGCCTGCTCGGGCTGCGCCGTGTACGAGCCGGACACCAGGTACGAGGTCTCGCCGCGCAGGATCTCGTTGTTCTGGATCAGGATCCCATTGTGGACGACCGTCATCCGCGCGGGCTCGAGCAGCGCGCCTCGCTCGGAGAAGCGGGGGCGCCGGAAGTAGATGTCGTACGTCTGCCACTCCCCAGGGGCGCGCGTGGCGTTGAAGAGCGGCGGGTACTGTCCGTAGATCGCGCCGGCCTGGCCATCGGCGTAGGTGTCCGCCTGGTACGAGTCCAGCACCTGGACCTCGTACCGCCCCGCCATCAGAAGGATGCCGCTGTTGCCGCGGTCCTGGCTGGTGCCGTTCGGAGGGTTCGGGGCGGACCACTCGACGTGAAGCTGCACGTCGCCGAACTCCTCCCGGGATTGGATCGGTCCGCGGCCCGGAACGGCCTCCATGTACCCGTTCTGCGCGATCCAGGCCGGCGTTCCGTCGCGACCCACCCAGCCGGACATGTCGCTGCCGTCGAAGAGGACGACGGCGTCCGCGGGCGGCGGTGCGGGAGCCGTCCGCGCGGCGGGTGCGACGACCGGGGGGCGCGGGCGTGCCATCTCGTGCTGGCGCCACGCGGTGGGCGTCGGGCCGACCTGCGCCGAGAGACTGGAGCCGCCCAGGGCGAGCAGCGCCGCCGCGAGGGGCATGGATGCGAGCTTGACGGATCGTGTCTGCATGTCCAATCGAGAAGGGTTGCTGGAAAGAGTTGCCGGCGGGGAGGTGCTCCTGTTACACACCTTGCTGATCATAGGTGTGTCCGCAGCCCTTGTCACCTCCCGTCGCGCGCCGGCCGCTCGAAGCCACTCGATCGAGAAGAATGCTGTGAGCCTGTTTCGCTAGATCGTGGTGAGCGGCCAAGCACTCGCGGCGGCTCCGCGCCTAGCGCGGCGTCGCGGGTCTCGCTGCTGTGGGCGACCAGACGCGATCCGCGAGGTCGGCGAAGCGCTGCCAGTCGTATGGGGTTAGGTTGTGAACGCCGCGCCGCACGTGGTACCCGCGGCGGCCGACGAGCAGCGGCTGATCGAGCCCGGGCATCTCATCCACCCCGATCCGCGGCTCGCCCCAGAGCGCGTACACCGGCGACGAGTGCGCCAGCGAGAGGAACTCCCCGCGGGGGTCCGCCCAGAGGTCCTCTGCCGCGCTCGCCACGTACAGCGCTCGCGGCGCGATCAGCGAGAGGAGCATGTGCTGATCGGTCGGGAGCTCCTGCTCCCTCCCGGCGAAGCGCCTGTAATTGCCCGCGAACCAGTGCGGGAAAGACTCGTTGATCCTCTCCACCGTCTCCCCGTAGTTCCGCCGGCTCAGCGCGGCGCCGCCCTCGCCCGACTCGTTGGAGACCACCAGGGAGAAACGGGGATCCTCCGCGCCCGCCCAGAGCGCCGCCTTCCCCCCACGTGAATGCCCCACCACCCCAACCCGCCGCGGGTCGATGCGCCGATCCGTCTCGAAGTAGTCCATCGCCCGGCTCGCGCCCCACGCCCATGCCGCTAGCGCTCCCCACGCATGGGACGCGCGCGGACCCGCCGCTTCCCCCTCGAAGAGCCGGATCACGCCCTCGCGGAAGCGATCCTTGTCGTCCGGCGCGAGGTCCCCGACCTGCAGCGCGGCGATCCCGTAGCCGCGGGCGATCAAGTCCTCCGCGGGCCAGAATTCGGACTTCTGGCCTCGCGTCGGGTCTGTGTTGGTCGCCGGGCGGTTGTTGAGCAGAAGGAAGACGGGTACGGGCTCCGGCCGGGCGTTCGGCAGGAAGAGCACGATTTCGAAGCGATGCTCCCGTGCCCCCTGCCCGCGGACCCGACTGGCCGACCGCCAGGCCCTTCGTGCCGGACGCACCCGACCTGACCGCGCTCGCCGCGGCGGCGCAGGGCTGTCGCGGCTGCCCCCTGCACGAGGGCGCCA
>JAHWJV010000449.1 GCA_019348265.1 Gemmatimonadota bacterium | reverse complement strand
GCTCTTCCGATCTAGCGCTCGGGATCGCCGCCGACGGCAAGTGGGACAGCTTCCTCCCCGCCTGGCGTCAGGCGGTCGGCGAGGGGTGGAAGACGAAGGCGGGGCGCGACATCGTCTGGCGCGCACGTACCGAGAGCGCGCTTCCGCTGCTCGAGCAGTTGATCCAGGACCCGACCACCGCCGCCGCGGATCGTGAGCGTTACTTCCGCGCGCTGGACTTCTACCGCGGCCCGGCGCGCGAGCGAACGCTGATGTCGGTGGTGGAGGCGAGCGGCGCCGACGTACGCACCACCGCGCTTGCGCTCACCCAGCTGGACAGCGCCAGCATCCGGATGACTCCGCAGCTTCAGTCGGCCGTGGACCGCACGCTGGCCGCGACTCGCGGAACGCAGCAGTTCGTGGACATCGCGAGCAAGTTCGACGCGCGCGCCAGCGGGCCGGAGTTGCTTCAGCTCGCGCTCACCTACCCGGACAGCACCAAGGGCGTGGCCGCGGCCCGGCTGGCCGTTCGCTGGGGTGGCATCGAGCCGTTCCGCACCGCCGTCTTCAGCGCCAACCCGAACGTGGCTCGCTCGGCGCTGACGGTGCTCGGCTTCCTCGGCGGCGCCGCCGCGCAGGGCGTCATTGAAGAGGTGATCCTCGACGCCAGTCGCCCTCTGGCGCTCCGCCAGCAGGCGGTGCAGTCGGTCTCCCGGATGGCGGCGGGCGGCAACGCTCCGCCCGCCCAGGGCTCCACGACTCCGCTGACGGGCGACCGGCGCCTGCTGCAGCTGGTGCAGCGGGACTCGCTCTCGCCGGAACTTCGCGACGCGTCCGCGCTGGTGCTCTTCGGGTCGCCACGCGCCGATGTCCGCGAGGGTGCGGCGCGCGTGCTCACCGCTCCTCCGACCTCCCGGACCGCGGACGGCAAGACGCTGCCGCCGACGGCGACGCTGGCCACCCGCACTGGAGACCGCGCCAGCGGGCGGGTGGCCTTCTCGAAGGTCTGCGTCTCGTGCCACATCGCGGAGGGCCCCGGGTCCGACTTCGGCCCGGCGCTCACCGAGATCGGCACCAAGCTCCCGAAGGCGGCGCTTTACAATGCCATCCTCGAGCCGAGCTCCGGCATCGCGTACAACTACGAGGGGTGGATCGTTCGGCTGCGCGATGGCCGGGAGACGACCGGCATCATCGTCAACGACACGCAGACGGAGCTGGCGGTCAAGGTCATGGGCGGGATCGTCACCCGTTACCCCCGCGCGGACGTCGCCTCGGTGACGGCGATGCCGGTGTCGCTGATGCCGAAAGGCCTGCACACCGCGCTTACGGAGCAGGAGCTGGTCGACCTTGTCGAGTACCTGTCCTCGCTCCGCTCGCCGACCCGGTGAAGCGCCGAACCAGGCACCGCGCCGGCCGGAGCCATGGATAGACCGGAGCTCGTGCGGCGCATGACCGCCGCCATCGGCGCGGCGGGCGTGATCGCCGAGTGGGAGCAGCTGCGCACGTACGAATGCGATGGCCTCACCTCCCACCGGGTGGTGCCGTCGCTGGTGCTGCTCCCCTCCACGGCCGACGAGGTGCGGGCGGTCGTGCGAATCTGTCACGAGAGCGGCGTCCCCTTCGTCGCCCGTGGTTCGGGGACGGGGCTCTCCGGCGGAGCGCTTCCCGTCTCCCAGGGAGTGCTCATCTCCCTCGCCCGGATGCGCGGCATCCTCGAGGTGGATCTCCCGAACCAACGCGTCGTGGTCGAGCCGGGCGTGATCAACCTCTGGGTCACCCGGGAGGTCGCGCCGTCCGGTTACTACTTCGCTCCGGACCCATCCAGCCAGCTGGTATGCTCCATCGGCGGCAACGTCGCCGAGAACTCGGGCGGCGCCCACTGCCTCAAGTACGGTTTCACGACCAACCACGTCACCGGCCTGGAGGTCGTGCTCGCCGACGGGGACACGGTGACCCTCGGCGCCAAGACAGCGGACCCGCCCGGCTACGACCTGGTGGGTGCCTTCGTGGGGTCGGAGGGAACCCTCGGGATCGCTACCAGCGTCACGCTGCGAGTGCTGCGGCAGCCGGAGGCGGTGCAGACGCTGCTCGCCGCTTTCGTCACCACCGACGACGCGGGCGGTGCGGTCTCGGGGATCATCGCGGAGGGGATCATCCCCGCCGCGGTGGAGATGATGGACGCGCTGGCGATCGAAGCGGCCGAAGCGGCCGTCCACGCGGGGTACCCCAGCCCGGCGGGGGCGGTGTTGATCGTGGAGCTGGACGGCCCCGCCGCGGAGGTGGAGCACCAGTTCCGCGAGGTCGAGCGCATATGCCTGGAGCACGGCGCGACCGCGCTCCGCATCGCGCAGGACGACGAGGATCGGGCGCGCATGTGGAAGGGTCGCAAGGCCGCCTTCGCGGCGATGGGGCGGATCAGCCCCGACTACTACGTGCAGGACGGCGTCATCCCGCGTACCGCACTCCCAGTCGTCCTGCGGCAGATCAGCGCACTCGCGGCCGAGCGGGGCGTCCGGGTGGCCAACGTCTTCCACGCGGGGGACGGCAACCTGCACCCGCTGGTGCTGTACGACGGGAAGATCGAGGGGCAGGCGGAGCACGCGGAGGCCGTGGCCGTCGAGATCCTGAAGATCTGCCTGGCCCACGGCGGATCCATCACGGGCGAGCACGGCGTCGGAGTGGACAAGCGGAGCTACATGGCCGACATGTTCACCGCGCAGGATCTCGACACGATGCAACGGGTGCGCTGCGCCTTCGATCCCGCCAACCTTTCCAATCCGGGCAAGGTGTTCCCCACCCCCCGGCTGTGCGGCGAGGTGCCGGGTCCGTATCGCGAGCATCCGACGCAGGCCGCCGGACTCGCGGAGCGCTTCTGATGAGCAATCTAGCCGCTCTGTGCAGCATCGTCGGCGACGCCCACGCGCGCGAAGCCGACGCGGCGGACGCCATCGACGGGGTCACTCCGCGCTTCTGCGTGGCACCCGCGTCGGCCCAGGAGGTAAGCGCGGTGCTGCGGCTCGCGAGCGAGTCGCGCTGGGCGGTCTCCCCCCGCGGGCGCGGGACGCGGCTCGACCTGGGCAACCTCCCCGCGAAGCTCGACGTCGTCCTGAGCACCGCGCGTCTGGATCGCCTGGTCGAGCATGCCGCCGGCGATCTCGTCGCCACCGGCCGGGTGGGCTTCGCCGGCGAGCTCGACGCCAGCGGCGTGCGGGCCGAGCTGCGGGCTGCGCACCTGTTCGTGTTGCCATCCGAGGCCGAGGGGATGCCCATCGCCATGCTGGAGGCGATGGCCGAGGGTCGACCGGTCCTGGTGACCGACGCCGGCAACATGAGGTCGGTGGTCGAC
>JAHWJV010000448.1 GCA_019348265.1 Gemmatimonadota bacterium | reverse complement strand
CCCCCCCCCCCCCCCCCCCCCCCCCCCCCCCCCCCCCCCCCCCCCCCCCCCCCCCCCCCCCCCCCCCCCCCCCCCCCCCCCCCCCCCCCCCCCCCCCCCCCCCCCCCGCCCTAGAACGGAAGATCGTCGTCCTCGTCCAGCGTGGGGAAATCGTCGTAATCGCCGCCCTTGCCGCCGCTCTTGGACTGCGACTTGGCGCCTCCGCCGGAGGAAGCCGTCGCGCGCTGCGGGCGCGGCGCCTCGCCGCCGTCGAAGCCGCCGCCCTCGCGGCCGCCGAGCATGATCATCTCCCGAGCGCGGATCTCGGTGATGTACTTGGTCACCCCGTCCTTGTCCTCGTAGGAGCGGTACTCGATCTCCCCCTCGATGTACACCCGCTCCCCCTTCTTCAGGAAGCGCTCGGCGACGTCGGCGAGCTTCGGGCCGCGCTCGTTGTCCCACGCGACGATCCGGTGCCACTCCGTCTTTTCCTGCTGCGTCCCGTCGCGCCCCGACCAGCTACGGCTCGTGGCGACCGAGAAGTTCGCGACGCGGCCGCCATTCGCGGTCGAGCGGATCTCCGGGTCGGACCCGAGGTTCCCGATGATGATGGCTTTGTTCAGACTGCGCGCCACGATTCCTCCCGCGATTCAGGTCTCGTTGAACTTCGTTCTCCCCGGGCAATATCGACCGCGGGAGGCTCTGCGTCAACGCGCCTGCCTGGCGGAAAAGTCACAGTCGCGCCCGCATCACCAGCGCGTCCTCGGTGGGGTTCGAATAGTACCTCCGCCGCCGCCCGATCGAGCGGAAGCCGCACTTCTGGTAGAGCGACTGAGCGGTGCGGTTGGACTCGCGCACCTCCAGAAAGCACTCCTCCGCGGAGCGCCGGCGAACCCGCTCCAGTGCGGCCTGCACGAGCTTCAGGCCCACGCCCCGGTTCCGCCACTCCGCGTCGACGGCGACGTTGCCGAGCTCCGCCTGCTCGACGATGGTCCAGCAGACCGCGTAGCCCACCAGCCGACCGTCGGCGACGGCGGCGATCAGGTCCGCGTCACTCCGCTGGAGAAGGCTCTCGAACGTGGTCTCGCGCCAGGGCATGCTGAAGGAGGTCTGCTCGATCGCCATCACCGCCATCAGGTCGCTGCGCGTCATGTCGCGGATGACGACCTCTCCCTCGGGGACGTCGCTCACGGGCGGCTCTCCGGGAGCCGTCGCTGCTCGGCGATCCGCTCGGCGCCGGAGGCGCGGACGTACTCCGGCTCCCACCCGGCCGCGTCTGCGACGAGCCCGAGCGCCGGCGCGTTGCTCGCCAGCCACAGCAGCGCGGACGCGCGGGGGATCCCGAGGTGCGGAGGGGCGATGCGGGCGCCGAGCGACCCCTCGAGCTCCTCCCGATGCAGCACCGCTCCCTCGCCGACCAGGAGCGGCGGGCGTCCGCCGCCGAGCCGCTCGACCAGCTCGTCGACCGTGAGAGCGGTCGGCTCCATCACCACGTCGACCGCGTCGGTGCCCCCGCCGCGCGAGAAGCGGTAGCAGGCGGCGTAGACGTCACGGCGCCGCGCGTCGAACAGCGCGCAGACCAGGTCTTCGGCGCCCCACCCGCTTACGGCAGCGGCAAGCAGGCCGGAGTAGGAGTAAAGTGGCACGCCCAGCGCCTGCACGATCCCCTTCGCGGTGGCCGCGGCGATGCGGAGGCCGGTAAAGGAGCCGGGGCCGCCGCCCACGACCACTCCCGTGAGGTCCGCTGGCCGGAGCCGGGCTGCGCCGAGCACCTGATCGACCGCGGGAAGCAGCGCGGCGGAGTGCCCTCCGGCGACCCGGAGCACCGACTCGGCGAAGACGCCGGTGCCGTCTCCGACCGCGGCCGAGCCCACGTCCGTCGACGAATCCAGCGCGAGCAGCGGGCCCATCATTCCGCGGCCCTTTCGGGAAAGGGGATCGGGCGTGGATCGCCGATCGCGCGCAGCGACAGCTCCCGGCGCTCCGGCTCGCTGCTCTCGTCGAGGAAGATCTCCCAGCGCGGCTCCGGCAGCAGCGGCTCGGCGCGCTCGGGCCACTCGACCAGCACCAGCTCCTCCGCCGACGGCAGCTCGCCCCAGCCCAGCTCCCAGACCTCCTCGGCATCCTCGAGTCGGTACAGATCCAGGTGGACGATCGTCAGCCCGCGCGGGGTGGAGTAGCGGAAGAGCAGGTTGTAGGTGGGAGAGGGGATCGCCCCCTCGACCCCGGCGCCGCGCGCCACGGCGCGCGCGAGCGTGGTCTTCCCCGCGCCGAGATCGCCGCGCAACGCGAGCAGGAGCGGCGGCGTCGCCTCTCGCCCGATCCGCTCCCCCCACGCCTCCAGCTCGGTCTCGCTGACCAGCAGACGATCGCGCATCCCGTTCCGGCGGCCCTACACCGGCTCCGCGCGAAGATTGCGCCCCACGGACCCGCTCCCTTTCGTGCCGTCCATCTGCGCGCGGACCTCCAGGAGCTGATCGCGGAGGAGCGCGGCGCGCTCGAAATCGAGCTGAGCCGCGGCGTCGCGCATGTCGAGCTCCAGCTGACGCAGCACCTCCGCCGGATCTTTCCCGGTCGCGGCACCGTACGCCGCGCGGGCTTCCGCGACCTTCGCCTCCTTCGGCGTCCGCGCGTCCGCCACCCGGGTGCTCAGCTCGATCTCCTGCACCGACTTCATGATCGTCGTAGGAATGATCCCGTGCTCCTCGTTGTACGCCATCTGGATCACCCGCCGCCTGCCCGTCTCCTCCATCATCCGCTGCATCGACCCGGTGATCTTGTCGGCGTAGAGGATCGCCTTCCCGGACGAATTCCGCGCCGCGCGGCCCACCGTCTGGATCAGAGAGCGGTCCGAACGCAGGAACCCTTCCTTGTCGGCGTCCAGGATCGCGACCAGCGACACCTCGGGCAGGTCGAGCCCCTCGCGAAGCAGGTTGATGCCGACCAGCACGTCGAACTTGCCGAGCCGCAGGTCGCGCAGGATCTCCACCCGCTCGAGCGCCTGGATGTCAGAGTGCAGGTAGCGCACCCGGACGGCGACTCCGGAGAGGAAGTCGGTGAGGTCCTCGGCCATGCGCTTGGTGAGCGTCGTGACGAGCACCCGCTCGCCGACCGCGACCCGCTCGCGGATCTCCGCCAGCAGGTCGTCCACCTGCCCACGCACCGGGCGCACCTCCACCTCCGGGTCCAGCAGGCCCGTCGGCCGGATGATCTGCTCGACGACCACGCCCCCGCTCTTGGTCAGCTCGTATTCCCCCGGTGTCGCGGAGACGAAGACGGCTTTCGGCACCATGGACTCCCACTCCTCGAACTTGAGCGGACGATTGTCGAGCGCGGACGGCAGGCGAAAGCCG
>JAHWJV010000447.1 GCA_019348265.1 Gemmatimonadota bacterium | reverse complement strand
CCAGCATCACCAGCGCGAGCTGCCAGTGGTACACGAACATCAACCCAAAGCTGAACACCACTACCAGCGCGTTCACCACCAGGTCCAGCGAGACGTCGTTGATGAAGGCGCGGATCTTCACCGCGTCGTTCACGCGCGAGATGATCTCCCCGACGCGCATGGTGTCGAAGAACTGCTGGGGGAGGCGCAGCAGGTGCTGGTAGTACCCGAGGATCAGCTGCGCGTCGATCTTCTGGCCGGTGCGCAGGGTGAAGAAGCTCTTCATCGAGCCGACGTACACCTGCACCAGCAGCAGCGCGATCATGGTCACGCTCAGCAGGTTGAGCAGGTTGCGGTTCCCGTCGACGATGACGTAGTCGACGAGCTTCTGCACGTAGACCGCGGTGGAGAGGCCGAGCAGGGTGTACACGACCGCCCCGATCAGCGCCTGGAGCATCACGCTACGGTGCGGCCGGATGAGCTGCCAGAAGCGGCGCCCGAGCCAGGTCTTCTCCTCGCGGGCCTGGAATCGCTCCCCGGGAACCAGGAGCACCAGCACTCCGCTCCACTGCTGCTCGAACTCCGCGTGCGGCAGCCTGTGCACTAGCCCGTCCGCAGGGTCCATCACCACGACATGCCGGGGGGCGACGGCGTAGAGCACCAGGTAGTGCTGGATCCCCTCCCTGAGGACGACGTGCGCGATCGCGGGCTTGGGGATCTTCGAGAGCGCGTCGTAGGGGCCCTTCACGCCTTTGGCCGTGAAGCCGAGTCGCGCAGCCGCCTCGATCAGCCCCAGCACGCTGGTGCCCTTCCGGTCCGTGCTGGCGTACTGGCGAATGCGGGAGAGCGGGATGCTCAGCCCGTAATGGCTGGCGACCGATTGGATGCAGGCCGCGCCGCAGTCGGTGATGTCGTGCTGCTTTACGCGCGGAATGCGCCTGCGCATGGGGGATGGCTCAGTCTACCACGCGGAACGTGAGGATGCGGTCGAACTCGACGAACTGCGCCACGTCGGGTTCGAGCCCGAGCAGCTCCGTTTGCTGGTTCTGTTCGAAGCCTCGGGCGAGCAGCCGCATGGTGGAGCGGACGGCGATCTCGTCGGGGGCGAGAGGCGGCGTGAAGGGCTGCAGCGCGGTGTCGAGCTCGCGCTCCCGGGCGAGCGCGGTGTGCGCCAGCTCGGGAACACGCGTGCAGTAGATCTCCCCGTCCAGCACGATGGCGGCATTCTCGTTCCGGACGACGAGGCGGGTGCAGGCACGGCCCGCGACCCGCTCCTCGCAGGGCTCACGCTCGACGCGCATCTCACCCAGGCTGGTGCGGACCTCGGCTACCTCGCGGAGCTGCGCCGCGACGTCGATCCGTTTCAGCTCCTCCCTCGCGCGATCGACCCGGAAGCGCTGCGCGCGATCGGCCCAGAACAGCACGAGCAGCGAACCGACACTCGTCAGCACGTAGTGCTCGCTCAGGTACTGCGTCTGGACGATCTGCTGCGCCTGCACCGTGACTGCGCTGCGGGCGATCAGCCCGGTCCCGGTGCGTACCGGGAGCGGTCGCGAGAAGATGGATGTCATGGCGATCGCCTCGGGCGAGGGTCAGCTGGCCTGGGTAGGGTTGAGCCAGTCGTTGATGTCGTCACGCAGCAGCTGGAAGAGAGTGCGCTCGGTGACCATGAAGCGCGCCTGCACCGTCATCCCTTTTTTGAGGCGGCCGCGGAAGCCGTTCCGGAGCCGCAGGTCCGTCTGGTCCAGCAGGACGCCGACGCGGAACACCGGCTGGTCGTTCATCATGACGAAGTCGTCGGAGATGTGGCCCACCCGGCCGGTGATGAAGCCCCAGTCGTTGTAGTTGAAGGCGTCGACCAGGATGCGCGCGGGGCCTCCCTGCCGGAGCAGTCCGATGTCGCGGGGTGCGACGTACACCTCGGCGACGAGGTCCGATCGGGGGGAAATCACGGCGAGCTCCTCGCCCGCCGCGACGAAGCTTCCGGCGGAGATGCTGGCGATCTCCTCCACCGTCCCGCTCACCGGCGAGGTCACGCGATAGAGCGCCTGCTCCTCCTTCATCATCAGCCGCCGCGACAGCATCTCCTCCAGCTCGACCCGCGCGGAGGTCAGCGCCGCCTGCCACCCGGTCCGGTATCGCTCGCGTCGCAGCGCCTGCTCGGACCGGAGCTGCGCGAGCCGGAGCTCGTGGCTCTCCGCCTCCGCGACAGGGATCAGGCTCCGCGCGGCCAGCTCCCGCGCGCGTGCCGAGTCGCGCACCGCCTGCCCTACCCGCACGCCGATCTCCGCCAGGTCCTCCTCGAACTGCGCGAGCTCCTGCCGGTACTTCGCGGTCTCGAGCTCCCCGGCGCCCACGGTGCCCGGCTCGTCGTTCTGCGCCAGCAGCTCCAGATCGCGGGTTGAGCTGCGCGCCTGATCGATCCGCGAGTCCAGGAGCTGCCGGCGCTGCTCCAGCTCCGCGGCGCGAAGCGTCACCAGCTCCTGACCCGCCTCCACGGCCGCTCCGTGGCGCACGAGTAGCGTCTCCGCGAACCCTGACGCCTGTGCCTTCACGACGTGCTTTTCCGTCACCGGCCGCACGATTCCGCGACTCTGCACGGATACGCCCACGCGCACCACCGGCAGCAGCGCCAGCCCGGCGATCAGCGCGGCCACGACCGCGAGGTAGATAGCCTGGCTGCGGCGTGAGTGCTCCACCAGGTGCCGCTCCAGCGAATCCTCCACCTCTGCATACCTGTAGAGATTTCTCTGCATCTGCGTGCTCTCTTCGTCGTCGCCAGCGTGCGTGTGGGGCGCACGGGCTGAGGTCGTGTGGTGGAGAGTCGAGCGTGTCGGCTCCCCACCGGGTGCCTGCTTGCGAGTAGAACCAGGCGTTCTCGGAACCGGGCCGGGTATCGGCCGATCAGAAGCGAGGCTGCAGGTCGACGGGAACGAAGAACGGCGGTTCGACCGGCTCGGGCGTGATCGGCGGCAGCAGGAGCCGTCCGCCCTCGATCTCCGCCGCCTCGCGGAGACTCAGCGACTGAAGTGGGGTCTCCAGGGTGTCGGTCATACGAACCTCCCGTGGAAATGTGCTGTGCGGGGGCTGCGTGGAGCTGCCGCCGCGCCGACCGAGCACAAATTTGACGGAGCTCCGCGGAAACGCGGTGACCGGAGGAATGGCAGGTGGCGCGCGGGGAGATACGGCGGAAAGCGGAGATAGGGAAGAGGGAGGAGGGAAGAGGGAGGAGGGAAGAGGGAAGAGGGAGGAGCGGCGGTGGGTCAGGCCGGCTGCTCCGACACGTTCACCAGGATGTCCTCACCCTCCACGCGGCAGGCGTACACGGGAATCGGCTTGATGGCGGGGAGGCAGAGCT
>JAHWJV010000446.1 GCA_019348265.1 Gemmatimonadota bacterium | reverse complement strand
ACGACGGTAGCGGAGCACGAGAGCGCGATCCGCGACGCGGCGGGGCAGGGCGCGCAGGTAATCTGCCTCCAGGAGCTCTTCGACGCCCCCTACTTCTGCAAGGTGACGGACGCCGAACGCTTCAATCTCGCGGAGCCCATGCCGGGCCCGACCGTCGAGCGCATGCAGCGCCTCGCGCTGGAGCTCGGCGTCGTGATCATCGTCCCGATGTTCGAGAAGCGGGGCCCCGGCGTCTATCACAACTCCGCCGCTGTCGTCGACGCGGACGGGGCGGTGCTCGGCGTCTACCGGAAGATGCACATCCCGGATGACCCGATGTACTACGAGAAGTACTACTTCACCCCGGGCGAGATCTACCAGCACGGCGCCGCGCCGGGGCAGCCGACCGGGTTCCGCACCTTCGATACCCGGTTCGGGCGCATCGGCGTCTTGATCTGCTGGGACCAGTGGTACCCGGAAGCGGCGCGCATCACCGCGCTGATGGGCGCGCAGGTGCTCTTCTACCCGACGGCGATCGGCTGGCACCCGGCGGAGAAGGAGGAGTGGGGTGCATCGCAGGCCGAGGCGTGGCGCACGATTCAGCGCAGCCATGCCATCGCCAACGGGGTCTATGTGGCAGCGGCAAACCGGGTTGGGCTCGAGCCGGAGCCCGGCACGGACGGGATCGAGTTCTTCGGCCATTCCTTCGTCTCCGATCCCTTCGGGCGCGTGCTCGCGGAGGCCGGCACCGACCCGGCAATCCTGATAGCCACGGTCGATCCCGCGCAGATCGAGTACACGCGCCGAAACTGGCCCTTCCTCCGCGACCGCCGGATCGACGCCTACGCGCCGATTCTGAACCGGTACCTGGGATGACCGCCGGCGCCTCGCGCCGCTGGCCAGCCGAGTGGGAGCGGCATGCCGCTACCTGGGTCGGGTGGCCGCACCACCGCCCGGACTGGCCCGGGAAGTTCGAGCCGATCCCCTGGGTCTACGCCGAGATCGTCCGCGTCCTCCATCGGTACGAGCCCGTACACATCCTCTGCAACGGCGAAGAGACTCGCGAGGAAGCGGTCGCCTCGCTTCGCGCGCACGATGTCGACCTCGACCGCTGCACGCTGCACCGGGTTCCGACCGACCGCGTCTGGCTTCGCGATTCCGCGCCGACCGGCGTTTACGGACCCGATGGCTTGGAGTGGATCCGCTGGCAGTTCAACGCCTGGGCGAAGTACGACAACTACCAGCAGGACGAGCTGGTTGGCGTCACGATCGCCAATCTGACCGGCCTGCCCGAAGTGGAGGCGACGCGCCCGGACGGCCGAGGCAGACTCGTTCTGGAGGGCGGCGGGATCGAGACCGACGGCGCCGGGACCATGCTTGTCACCGAGGAGTGGCTCCTCTCCGACATCCAGGTTCGCAACCCGGGACTCTCGCGTGAGGACTACGAGCGGGCCTTCGCCGAATACCTCGGCATCCGCCGCACCATCTGGCTCGGCGAAGGCGCCGTCGGGGACGACACCCACGGCCATGTCGACGACATCGCCCGCTTCACGGACCCGCACACGGTGGTTCTCACCTACGAGCCCGACCCCGCGGACGACAATCACGCCCGCATGGCCGACAACCTCCATCGGCTGGAGACGGCCGCGCGGTCCTTTCCGGGCGGGCTGCGCGTTGTCACCCTCCCCTTCCCCAGGCCCGTCATCACGGACGGCGAGCGGCTCCCGGCCAGCTACGCGAACTTCTACGTCGCCAACGGCGTCGTGATCGTCCCCACCTTCAACGACCGCAACGACCGCATCGCCCTCAACACGCTCGCCGAGCTATTCCCCGCCCACGATGTGGTCGGCATCCACGCGGTCGATCTGGTCTGGGGCCTCGGCACCCTCCACTGCTTGACGCAGCAGCAGCCCGCGTAGCGTACTTTCCGACAATCGCAGCGGGGTCTCGGGCGGACCTGGTGCAGTTCCGCCGACGGACGTGCTTTCATGGTGGATGACAAACGACGCCCGCGCCGAACTGCCGGCGCGGGCGCCCTGGGCAGCGGGAGCGCGAGCTACTTCGTCCCGGCGTAAAACTCCGCGACGCCGCGAATCAGGGCGACACCGGAGTCCATGTTCAGTTGCTTCGTCTGGAGCACTGCTCCACCCTCGCAGAGTACTCCCGTCACACCGAACTGGGTGTGCGGCCCCCCGGACCAGCTCGTTCCGCCGTACGAGGATGGACCCTGATGGACTTTCAGCGGCTCGACGAGGCCGAGGGGGTCGTTCTTGGCCATGACGTCCCGCCACTGCGTCCAGGCTGCGAGTGTGGTCCCGAACTCCGGCCCCGGCTCCACGATCGGCTCCACGATCCCACCCCAGGTGTGAATGGCCCACGCGGTCGTTACCGGCGCGTCGGATGCCATGAGTTCCTCGAAGTCCTTCTGCCACAGATACGGCTCGTGGGTCTGGGCCGCCGAATCAGCTCCCGGCGGGCGGTAGCTGCGGTTCATGTCCACCCCCTCCTGATTGACCCGGTACCACCCGTGGGATGGGGCGTCGGGGCTCATCATCAGTACCACATGGGTGATGTTACGCCGGCGATAGTCCACCGCCGCCGAGTCCTCGCTCAGCACCCACTCGACCAGCCCGACCAGCCGCCACTGGGAGTTGTGCTCGCCCGGGTGCTGGTTCGCGAAGTAATGCGCCCATCGCCTGCTCCGCGGATGCGGGCTCCGCGGATCCGTGATCTCCACGCGATACAGATCGCGCCCTCCTCGTGACTTGCCGGCCGAGTGCACCCGGACGTTCGGGTTCCGCGCCCACGTCCTGATCATCCCCTCCGCCTGCTCGAACGACATCGGCGTCTGAGTGCCTACGTGGACGCGGTCGGCGGTGAATTCTGGGAAGTTCAGCTCGTCGTTCTGCTTCGACTTGAGGTACCCGAGCTTCCACGCGATCGGGTTCCAGTTTACCCCGTCGTACGACCAGGACTGGTGGTATTCGTTGAAGGAGTACGGCGTACCACCGGGGAAGGTGACCTCGAGCCGAAGGTCGTTCCCACGCGCATTGCGCAGGATCTGGAAGTTCAGCTTGTTGGGCCAGTCCGGGTGCTCGGGGGCATGTCCGAGGGTGACGCGGAAGTGGTTTCTGCCGAGCTTTTCGATGGTGGCGCCATCGGAGCCGAGGGGCCCGTCGAATGAGAAGTCCTGCACCTTGAGCTCGCTGCCTCGCGGGGCTCCGAGCGAAGCGCACGCCGACACCGCGATCGATCCGACCATCGCGAGTGCCGCCCAGCGATGCCGGCGGCGAGCTCGTGGCTGACGAGTGTCCATGGCCAAAGAGGAGGCAGGTGAACGAGAATGCGGCAGCCCGCGA
>JAHWJV010000445.1 GCA_019348265.1 Gemmatimonadota bacterium | reverse complement strand
GCCTGAGACATTCGCCGGCCGTTGGCCCCGATCTGCTCGGGTGCCCCCTCCCACCTGCGGAACGAGCTGCAGGAAGACGCATCTTCACACCGCCCGGACGATAGGCGTTACGATCTCCGCGCCGCCTGGCGCTGCAGGCGGACGTGGCGCGGCCGCGGCGACCGCACAGGCATGTTCCGGCCTCTGCCTGCGCGTGCTCGGACCATCGTGTTCGAGGCGCCACCAGCCCCCCATCGGCCCTCTCCGCCGCTGCCCCTGCGCATGCTTCTTCGTGTTTCGGAGCTACGCGTAGATCCAGGCGGGGTCCCGGGCCAGCAGGCGCGCCGCCGCGCCCGCGCAGAGCGGGCGCGAAAAGAGGTAGCCCTGCGCATACTGGCAGCCGAGTTCCCGCAGGACGCGCGGCTGCGCGGGCAACTCCACGCCCTCGGCCACCACGCCCACTCCCAGGCTGCGCGCGAACGCGGCGATTCCCGCGACGAAGCGCGCGCGTCGCGGCCCACACTCCATCCCGTGCACGAACGAGCGGTCGATCTTCACGGCGTCGATGGGGAACCGCGCCAGGTACGCCAGTGACGAGTACCCGGTGCCAAAGTCATCCAGGTGGAGCTGCACCCCCAGCCCGCGCAGCGCATGCAGCGTTTCGATGGCCACGCCGCCCTCGTCGATCAAGACACTCTCGGTGATCTCGAGCCGCACGCATTCCGGCGCGACGCCGTGCCGGCGCAGCGAACACTCCACCTGCTGGAGTAGGTCCGGCTGCAGGAACTGCCTCGCGGAGACGTTCACGGCCAAGGCAAGCGGCGGGTCGCGCGTTGCGGCCGCGTGCCAGCCGGCCAGCACGCGGGTGGACTCGTCCAGCACCCACTGGCCCACGGCGCCGATGAGCCCCATCTCCTCCGCCACGGGGATGAAGTCGGCCGGCAGGATACGCTCACCACGAAGCGGATCGGGCACGCGGCCAGGCGGGCCGGCAGCTCAGATCGATGCGGCGCGTTCGATGAGCGCCTCGACCTCTCCAAACGCGAACGGCTTGATCAGTACCGGGACCCCCGATGCCGCCAGCAGGCGCTCGGCGTCGTTGCTCGCCGCGTCGCCGGTCACGAAGATGAGGCGGCGGTCCATCCCCGTTCCCTGCGCCCTCAGGCGCTCGAGCAGCTCCATGCCGCCGATCCCGGCCATCCGCAGGTCGGAAACGATCGCGTCGTATGCATCCCCGTTCCGCGCCTGCTCGATGCACCGGAGCGCGGCCCCACCGTCCGCGGCCTCGTCAACGTGGTGGCCCCTGCCTTCGAGGTACCGTACCAGGATCAGCCGGAGCGGCGGTTCGTCGTCGACTACGAGCACCCGAAGGCGGCGGTGCGCATCCGGTGCCCATTCGTCCGACGCCGTTGTCCGCGGTTGCACCGCGGCCCCGGTCCGCGGCAGGATCATGACGAACCGTGCGCCCCTGCCAGGCTCGCTATCCACGCGGACTTCACCCCCGTGGTCGGCCACGATCCCGTGGACGATGGACAGGCCGAGCCCCGTCCCCTCGCCCGGCGCCTTGGTGGTCCAGAACGGGTCGAAGATGTGCTCGCGGCTCTCGGTGGCGATTCCCGGTCCCGTATCTTCCACGGACAGGCACACGCCCTGGGACTCGACGCGCGTGCGGATCGTGATCGTGCCGTTTTCCGTAATCCGTCCGAGTGCCTGCTCGGCATTGACCAGCAGGTTGATGATCACCTGCTCGATCCGTCCCCGGTCGGCGAGCACCGGCGCCATGTCGGGCTGCAGGTCCTCCACGACGGAGACGTTGCGGGTGTAGAGCGAGTAGCCCCGCACCCGCAGGACGTGATGCACGACCTCGTTCAGGTCGACGAGCGCCCGCGGGGTTTCCTCGGCCTCGTGCGTCTGCCGGGCCAGGCGCCGCAGGTCGGCGACGATGCGGGCCATGCGGCCCGCCTCGCGGTGTATCATCTCCAGCGATTCGACATCCTCCCCTGAGCGGGGATCCATCAGCATCAGCTGGGCGAGGCCCATGACCGCGGAGAGCGGGTTGTTGAGTTCATGAGCGACTCCGCTGACCAGAGTGCCGATGCTCGCCAGCCGTTCCGCGCGCCGAAGCTGCTCTTGCGTTTCCCGCTCCTCCGTGACGTCCCGTCCGATGCACAGCACACCGACCCGATCACTCCTCGAGAACCGGTAGGGAACCTTCAACGTTTCGATCAGGCGCCGCTCGCCAGCGGCGCTCGTGACCGGGTTTGCGGGGATCAGCTTCGGCCGGCCGGTGCGGATGACCTCCAGGTCATCGAGCCTGCCCTGCTCGGCCTCGGCGGGAACGGGGGAGGCGGTGCGGTCGCACTCCCCCTCCAGTGCCTCCACCGTCACCCCGTAAGTCCGGGCGAGTGCCGCGTTGGCAATCGCGATCCGCCCCTCGTCGTCCTTGACGAAGATGTGCAGCGGGAGCGCGTCGATGATCTGGCGCAGCGATTCCTGCGACAGCGCCAGCTGTGCATTGAGGGCCGCCGTCTCCCGCACCCGTGACTCGGCCTGGCGACGCCGGACCCATGACCGGAGGGCCGCCAGCAGCAGAGCCAGGAAGGCCGAGGCCGCGGCGATCAGGGCGTACGGCGGCGCGCGGACCAGGCGGAAGTCCCGGCCGTCGCGCGGCACCAGCTGATAGCCGCCCCGCGCGTCCGTGCCGCGCGTGTACTGGCTTGCGATGCCCACGACCTCCGCGCGCTCGGACTCCAGCACCTCACGGATGAAGACCGGGTCGTCCCTGAGCAAGCTCGGTAGCCAGACCGCGATCTCGCCCGAGCGGTCCCGCAGCACCAGTTTTCGGCCGTCACCGGAATCGCCCTCCACGAGGAACCGTCCAGCCACGCGAACGAGGCGGCCCGAGAGGCGCTCCCCCTGCAGGTCGGCGGCGAAGGCGTCGTGGGGCTCCGGGACTGCGCCTGCGCCCAGGCGCACTACGCTGTCCACGACGATCTCCTCCTTGCCGTAGTACTGCCTCACCGTCCCATACGCCCGGACGCGGTCGCCGCGCCTGACCCGCCCCAGGAGCCGGCCGTGCTCGCGGGTGAAGAGCACGATGCCAGCCCCGGTGTCCTGGATGACCGCGGTTACGGCGGAGCTGCCCACGGCTTCTGGTCCGGATGTGACGACGCCCTGGACGGTGACGCGGCGGCCCAGGAGGTCGAGGACCCGGTCCCCATCGGAGTCTGCGAGGACCCGGGAGATGGGCAACGGCGCAGAGTGCTGTGCGACGAGGGCCCCCGGCGCGCAGGCGAGCATCGCGCATACACGAATCAATACCGCCCGGGCGCGCACGGCCCGCGGAGATCGTTTCATTGATCTCGGGGTCGAAGGGCTCGATA
>JAHWJV010000444.1 GCA_019348265.1 Gemmatimonadota bacterium | reverse complement strand
GTTCTTCAACGGGTACCGGCCGCAGTTCTACTTCCGCACGACGGACGTGACCGGGTCGGCCGCGCTGCCGGAGGGGGTGGAGATGGTGATGCCGGGCGACAACGTGCAGATGGTGGTGGAGCTGATCACGCCGATCGCGATGGAGACGGAGCTTCGCTTCGCCATCCGCGAGGGCGGCCGCACGGTGGGCGCGGGCGTCGTCACCGAGATCGTGGAATAGAGCTATCAGCTATCAGCCATCAGTCATCAGTGGACTGATAGCTGATAGCTGATAGCTGATAGCCTATAGCAGGTTAGCAATCAGCAAGGAGCACGACTCATGGCCCGCGACAACATCGCCCTCGCCTGCAGCGAGTGCAAAGAGCGGAACTACCACACGAGCAAGAACAAGCGCCTCCATCCGGAGCGTGTGGAGTACAAGAAGTACTGCCCGCGGTGCGACAAGCACACGCCGCACAAGGAAACCAAGTAGCGATTGGATGAGCGGGCGCCGACCGACACGCGCCCGCGCATCGCGCGCTCTCATCGACTCGCTTCGGCATGGCTGATAGCATTCGCTCGATCCGCGACTTCGCGGGTGACGTCCGCACCGAGTTGCAGAAGGTGACCTGGCCCGATCAGGCCCAGCTGAAGAACTCGACCTTCGTCATCCTGGTGTTCGTCATCGCCCTCTCGCTGATCATCTTCGCGATGGATTTCCTGATGAACAACGGGCTCCACCTGCTGCGAAGCGTCCTGGGAGGCTGAGACGTGGCCGATGCGAAGTGGTACGCGATCCAGACCTACTCCGGGCACGAGAACAAGGTCCAGCGGCTGATCCAGCGCCGGATCGACGAGGAGACGGGCGAGCCCGAGACCAAGCAGATCCAGGACGTGCTCGTGCCGACGCAGGAAGTGGTCGAGCTCCGCAACGGCAAGCGCGTCACCGTCACCCGGCGGCTCTACCCCGGGTACGTGCTGGTGAAGATGATCTACAACCAGCGGACCGCGCACCTGATCAATAACATTCAGGGCGTCATCAAGTTCCTGGGCACCGGCGCCGAGCCGCAGGCCCTGCGCGACGACGAGCTGGCGAAGATCTTCGGAGGCCCCGCCACGGAACAGGTCGAGGAGGAGCCGGTCGAGCAGATCCCCTTCACCGTCGGCCAGGTGGTCGAGGTCGTCGAGGGACCGTTCAACGACTTCAGCGGAACGGTGCAGGAGATCTTCCACGACAAGGGAAAGGTCAAGGTCGAGGTGTCCCTCTTCGGGCGGCCGACCAGCATCGAGCTGGATTACACGCAGTTGAAGGGATATTAGCTATCGGCTATCGGCTATCGGTGTTCGGCTCCAGGGCCGCCTCCGGCCGTATGCTGACGCCGCCACGACCGATAGCCGATAGCCGATAGCCGATAGCCCAGAACGATAGAGAGTAGACGCATGGCTAAGAAAGTAACCGGATTCATCAAGCTCCAGGTTCCCGCCGGTGCGGCGAACCCCGCTCCGCCCGTCGGGCCCGCGCTCGGCCAGCACGGCGTGAACATCATGGAGTTTTGCAAGCAGTTCAACGCGCGGACCCAGGGTCAGCCCGGGATGATCATCCCGGTCGAGATCACCGTCTACGGCGACCGCTCCTTCACCTTCATCACCAAGACGCCGCCCGCGGCGATCCTGCTGAAGAAGGCCGCCGGGCTCGACAAGGGCTCGCCGACGCAGAAGCGCCAAAAGGTCGGCCGCGTCACGCGCGACCAGGTTCGCCAGATCGCCGAGACCAAGATGCCCGACCTCAACGCGGTGGACGTCGAAGGCGCCATGAAGATGATCTCCGGTACGGCTCGGTCGATGGGGATTGAGGTGGAAGGATAGTCTCCAGTGACCAGTCCGACTGAAGACTGAAGACTGAGAACCAGGTGGGCGGGGATAGGGAAGGGGAAGTCGTACGTCCGTCGAACCACAGACGCGCCCGGCGACGCTCGTGGGAGGACAGTCTCAAATTCGCCTGAGGAGTTACATGCCAAGACACGGGAAGAAATTCCGGGAAGCAAGCACCCGGGTTCCCGAGGGAGCGGTTCACCAGCCGGACGAAGCGGTGGGTCTGATCAAGGACCTGAGCTTCGCGAAATTCGACGAGACGGTCGATGTGGCCGTACGTCTGGGGGTGGACCCGCGTCACGCGGACCAGATCGTTCGCGGGACGGTAGTGCTCCCGCACGGGACCGGGAAGACGGCGCGCGTGCTGGTGATCGCCCAGGGCGACAAGGCGCGCGAGGCCGAAGAGGCCGGGGCCGATTTCGTCGGCGTCGAGTTCGTGCAGAAGATCAAGGAGGGCTGGCTCGATTTCGACGTGGCGGTCGCCACGCCCGATCTCATGGGCCAGGTCGGCCAGCTGGGCCGGGTGCTCGGCCCCCGCGGCCTGATGCCCACCCCGAAGGCCGGAACGGTGACGTTCGACGTCGCCAGGGCGGTCCGCGAGATCAAGGCGGGCGCGGCCGAAAAGCTGGACGTGGGCGAGGCGCCCATCATCGTGTCCGGCGGCCGCGGGCTGGGCTCGCCCGAGAACTTCAAGCTGCTGGACGACCTGGCCGGCGCCTTCGGCGGCAAGTGCGCCGTGGGCGCGTCGCGCGCCGTGGTGGACGCCGGGTGGCGCCCGCACGCCGAGCAGGTGGGGCAGACGGGCAAGACGGTATCGCCCACGCTGTACATCGCCGTGGGCATCAGCGGGGCCGTGCAGCACCTGGCGGGAATGCGCACGTCGCGCTACATCGTCGCCATCAACAAGGCCCCCGAGGCGCCCATCTTCAAGGTGGCGGACTACGGCATCGTCGGCGACCTGAACGAGATCCTTCCGCGGATGACGGAAGAGGTCCGCAAGATGATGGCGTGAGCCGTCGCCTTCGGTGACGAGCAAGAGGGACGCGGCCGCGCCGTGTCCCTCTCGCCGTTTTGGTTCCGGGAGTCGCGCGGCGGGGCCCGGCGTGCTATGCTATCCCCTGCCGCGTACCACGACGCCTCGAGCCGAACCTTCCGCACGCGTTCATGACCGACGACCTCTCCGCGCCGGAGCACCTGGAAAAGGCCCGGGAAATCATCTGGGAAGCGGTCGACATGCTCGAAGAGGCGCAGCGGGTGCTCTTCAAGGCGGGCGACTGCTACGTGGGCCAGGTGTGGGGCGACGGCGTGCGCGCCATTCTCGACATCACCGAAGAGATGTCGGAACTGGCGGGCGACATCACCGCCGTGCACATCGAGATCGGCAAGCTCTCGAAGCGCGACAGGGCCCGCGACTGATCTCCCGGCGGGACAACGACCTGCGGGGCCGGACCTCACGTTGGGTCCGGCCCCGCGGCTTTTGTCGTCCCGGCTTCTCGCGCTACTCGAACCAGGCGGAAA
>JAHWJV010000443.1 GCA_019348265.1 Gemmatimonadota bacterium | reverse complement strand
AGCCGCCGACAGCGGCGTGTGAAACGCCCACGAACGGCCCGCCTCGGAGGCGGGCCGTTCGTGTTTTGACATGCCGGGGAGTGGGACCTAAGATTTGGCACGAAACATCCATCTGTTTACCGCGCTGCACCCGCCGGCCGTACGATTCGGCCGCCCGATGCGGTCGCCAGATGCACCCCTCCGAGGAGGGCGGCCGCCGTGATCGCTTCCCGCAAAGGCACCGATTCACGATGAAGATCAAACCAGGCCGGCTGATCCGACGCTGGGAGGTTCTGGTGCTCAGCGCCACGCTGACTGCGTGCGCAACGAACCCGGTAACGGGACGCCGGCAGCTGGCGCTGGTGTCGGAGTCGCAGGAGATCCAGATGGGGCAGCAGGCCGCTCAGGAAGTTCGCACCTCGATCGGCCTGGTGGAGAACCCCGCTCTTCAGGCCTACGTGCAGCGGATCGGCGCGGCGCTCGCGGCGCGGTCGGAGCGACCGACGCTCCCCTGGAGCTTCCAGGTAGTCGACGACGCGACGCCGAACGCCTTCGCCCTCCCCGGGGGGCCGATCTTCGTGACGCGCGGCCTGCTGGCGCTGATGGACTCCGAGGCGGAGCTTGCGTCGGTGCTGGGGCATGAGATCGGACATGTGACCGCGCGACACTCGGTCAGCCAGATCAGCCGCGCGCAGCTCGCGCAGATCGGCCTCGTGCTCGGGCAGGTCCTGGTTCCGCAGACGCAGGCGCTCGGGGGTGTCGCAGAGAGCGGTGTCGGACTCCTCTTCCTGAAGTACGGCCGGGACGCGGAAAGACAGGCCGACGACCTGGGGTTCAAGTACGCGCTGACGGACGGCTATGACGTCCGGGAGATGGCGGACGTGTTCGAGGCGCTGCAGCGGGCGTCCGCGGACAAGCAGGAGCAGGGTCGCTTGCCCGGATGGCTCGCGACACACCCGGGGGAGCCGGAACGCATCCAGGCGGTCGCGGAGCGTGTGGCGGCTCTGACGACGCCCGTGCCCACCCGCACCGGCGCGACCGAGTTCCTGAACAGCATCGACAATCTGGTCTACGGAGAGAACCCGCGGGCCGGTTTCTTCCGCGGATCGACCTTCTATCATCCCGACCTGCAGTTCCGGATCGACTTCCCGCAGGGTTGGCAGACGCAGAACCTGCCGCAGGCGGTGGTGGCCGGGAGCCCTCGGCAGGATGGGGTGATGCAGCTCACGCTGGCGAACGGCGGCGCGCAGGCAGCGGCACAGCAGTTCCTCGGTCAGCAGGGGATTCAGCCGCTACAGACTTCGCGGCAGAACATTCAGGGCCTCCCGGCGGTGGTGAGCTACTTCCAGGCGCAGATTCAGCAGGGTCAGATCCGCGGGCTCGCGGGGTTCATAGAGCACGCCGGGCGTACGTACCAGGTCCTCAGCTACGCGCCGGCGCCGAGCTTCGGAGCGTATGACCAGGAATTCCAGCGGGCTCTCGGGAGCTTCCGCCGCCTGACGGACCCGCAGATCCTCGGGATGCAGCCGAACCGCATCGACGTGGTGCGGCTGCCTCAGCCGATGACGCTGGTGGAATTCAACCGCCGGAATCCTTCGGTAGTGCCTATCGAGGAGATCGCGCTGCTGAACCAGATCGAGAACGTGGGAGCTCAGTTGCCGGCCGGAACGCTCGTCAAGCGTGTGATCGGATCGTGAAGTCGCAGTGCGGCGGCCGGGGTTTACCCGCTTCGTCGATATGTTACGCATGAAACATGGACTCGACCAATGACAGGAGTTACAGCGGCCCGTGGCCGCACGCTCGCGGCTGCGGACGACCACCGACTCTCCGCGGCCGAGGTGCTGGAGGCGCCGGTAGCGGAGCAGACCTCCGCCAGTGCCCCGACGCGAGCGGTCATGGACTTCGTCAGCGCGGCGATGGGCCTGCTGCAAAACCGCGGCGGGGGCTCGGCCGACGCTCCGCAGGCGGATGAGACCGTAGAGGCGCTGCAGACGGCGCTGGAGGAGCTCCAGACCAGCGTGGAGGAGCTGCAGCTGATGAACGAGGAGCTGCACGCAACCCGCTGCATGGTCGAAGTGGAGCGCGAGCACTACCGCGAACTCTTCGAGTGCGTCCCACACCCGTACCTGATCACCGACGGGGATGGTGTGGTGCGCGAGGCGAACGATGCGGCGGCCACGCTTCTGGGGGCGCGGCGTTCGTTCCTGATTGGAAAGCCGCTGGCGGTATTCGTTCCCGAGGAGGGACGAACCGGGTTCCGTAAGCGCCTGCGTGACCTCCGCAGCGGCGGGCGAATGGAGTGGCCGCTGGAGCTGATCCCGCGGGGTCGCGCGCCGAAGCCGCTCGTGTGCGCGGCCTCCGCTGCACGGAGGCGGGAGAGCGACACGGAGCGCATCTACTGGCTCTTTCAGGACGTTCCGGAGCAGGAGCCGGACAGCGAGTCGACGAACGGGGCAGGTCCCACGGAGGCGGCGGACGCGGGGGTGGCGAAGAGCCAGGACTTCGAGGAGCTGATCGCCCAGGCGACGCTCCGGCCGGGCGTTTCGGTCGTCGAGCAGCTGCGCGACCTGATCGCCGGGGCGCACGACATGGGCTCGCTGCAGGTGGGCCAGCGCCTGCCCAGCATCCGCGCCATCGCCGATCGGTTCGGCGTGACCTCGTACGCGGCACTGCAGGCGTACGCCTCGCTCGAAGCAGAAGGTGTCGTCGAGCGCCGTGAGCGGTCGGGCGTCTACGTCGCCCCGGTCGACTGGCCCGTGCCGCCCCGCCTCCCTGAGACCGCGGAGTGGCTCGCCACCGTGCTCACGCAGGCATGCGAGCACCAGGTGCGGATCCCCCATCTTCCGGACCTGGTCCGTCGGTGGACCGGTTCGGTGGCGATCAAGTGCGCGTGCGTGGAATCGTCCGAGGACAGCCTAGTCTCGCTCACCCACGAGCTCAGCAACCGGTTCGGGCTCACGGCCGTCCCGGTGCCGATCGGCGACATTCTGGGGCCGGATGGGAACCCGCGCCGCGCGTCGGCGCTCCCCGCAGCCGTTCACGAGGCTCAGCTCCTGGTGACGACGCCCTTTCACGCCAGCCAGATCCGGGCGATCGCCGAGTCGACCGGGAAGCCGCTGCTGGTGGCGACCCTCAACCGCGAGATGGTCGACGCGGTCGAGGCGCACCTCACCGATCACGACCTGACGGTGGTCTGTGTGGATCGCGCGTCGGGCGAGCGGCTCCGCAACCTGCAGGGCGGCGCGTATCGCGACCGGATCCGGGTGGTTCTCGCGGACGAGCTGGAGAGCGCCGAGCTCGACCGGACGCAGCCCGTCTTCCTTACGCTGGCGGCCCGGCAGCGCCTGAATGGCGCGAGCTTGAGGTTGATCGCCCCACCGACGCCGTCTTTCTCGCTGGAATT
>JAHWJV010000442.1 GCA_019348265.1 Gemmatimonadota bacterium | reverse complement strand
GGTCGCCCCAGGTCTCGCGGCTCTTCCGGCTCTCGCCCGCGGGGAAGGTGAACAGGTCTACCCTGCCGATCGCCGAGAGCGCTCGACTCACCTGCTCCGCGTAGAGGCTGGCCACGGTGTCGTCCGCGATCAGCGCGTAGCGATGCGCGGGCGCTTCTCGCTGCACTGTCGGAGCGAGGTCGTCGAGCACACCGGACCCGATCAGCACCGCATAGGAGCCATGCGGCGTCTGTACGGGAACACGTCCCTGCTCACTCATCCCTCTGCTCCATTCTCCTGTCCAGACCGAGCCCGAGCACCGTCTCCTCCGCAAGCCAGTGCATCACTTCCGCGGGGGCGTTGCCCAGCTCCACCGCTTTGCGCCGGATGCGTTGCGCCGCGTCGCCACGTTCCAGGAGCTCGGGCAACAGCGCGAGCGAGTCGCCGTCACCCAGCCGCTCCGAGATCTCGCTCAACTGCCCTACGAGCTCGAGAAGGGATGCCCGCGCTGGGCGCACCACTACCGTGTCGCCTTCCTCCTCCAGGAACTCGGCGTCCGTCCCGTCCCGCGACGCCTTCCATCCGTTCTCCACCAGCAGCACCTGCTGTGAGGCGATGGGCAGCCGCGGCTCCGTCACCACGCCCTCTGCGGCGGCGACGACCAGCGCACGGATCAGCGAGGCGATCACCAGCGCGTCGTCGATTCGCGGAGTGACGTCGGCGACGCGGAACTCCAGCGTGGGGTACACGTGGTGGGGGCGGATTTCCCAGTAGATCCGGCCCGCGGCGTCGATCCACTCCGTCCGCACGAGATCGTCGACGATGCGGCGATATTCCTCCTCATCCCGCAGACGCGGCGGGGGCCCGCTCCGCGGCCAGCGGCGCCAGAGGATCGAGCGGAAGGAGGCGTAGCCCGTGTCCTCGCCCACGTTGAGGGGCGAGCTCGCGGAGAGCGCGAGGATGTGCGGCAGATACTGTCGCACCGCGTTCATCAGCCGAACGCGGTCGAGGCTCTGCGGGATGGCGACGTGGACGTGGAGCCCGAAGATGCTCTGGTGGTAGGCCAGGCTACGATACTCGTCGCGCAGCCTCTCGTAAACCTTGCCCGGGTTGAACTCCTGGCCGCCCTGCGGTGCGTATGGGTGCGTCCCGGTCGCGACGATGCGCAATCCGACCGCCTCGGCCGCTACAGCCGCCTCCAGCCGAAGCCTGCTCAGCTCCGCTCGCAGCTCCTCCGCGGAATAGCAGACGCAGGTCCCCACCTCGATGGAGCTGGCGAGCATCTCCGGCTTGATGTCGCCGGTCCAGTCGTTCGCGAGCACCGTGCGGGCACGGCTCCGAAGCGCGCCGCCGCGCGGGTCGACGAGCTGGTACTCCTCTTCGACGCCGACGGTGAAGTCGGCGGGTGTGACTGAAACTGCCAAGATCGCCGCGTCGGAGAGTGTTTGGGATCGCCCGGGGCGCGGAGAATACGCGCAGCCCAGAAGGGGGGCAAGTCGCGCACCGGCGCGCGGTCACAGCGTCTCGATCATCCCCAGCGGCTCTACCTCTCCGACCGTCCGGCCCTCGGCCAGCAGCTCGGCGGCGGTCTTCCCGATCGTCGGGTGGCGCCACTCCGGCGCGACGTCGTTGAGGGGCGCCAGCACGAACCGGCGCTCGGCGGCGCGGGGGTGCGGCAGCGTGAGGCGCGGGGACTTGATCATCACGTCGCCGTAGGCGAGCACGTCGATGTCGATCAGGCGCGGCCCGTAACGGTAGACGTGCTCCCGCCCCATCTCCTTCTCTATGGCCTGCGTGGCGGACAGGAGCGCGTCCGGGTCGAGAATGGTCCGGCCGCGGCACGCGAGGTTGAAGTAGTCGGGCTGATCGGGCGCGTCGACGGGCTCGGCCCTGTATACGCGAGAGACGGCCTCGATGGCGACGATCTCGCCGAGCCGCGCGATGGCGGTGCGGAGCTGCTCGATCGGGTCGCCGAGGTTCGCGCCCAGGCTCAGCAGCACCTCCGTCGGCGTCGGGTCGGGCACAGTTCGCGCTCAGTCGCCGCGGAATACCGCGCGCACGAAGTGGCGACGCCCCTTCTGGAGCAGGTGTTCGCCACTGGCGGGAACACGGGCCTCCCGACCCTCGACGCGCTCACCGTCCAGCGACACGGCACCCTGTTCGATCAGCCGCGACGCCTGGCTAGTGGACGGCGCCAGCCCGACACGCACCAGCAGCCGCGGCAGCCACACCTCGCCACCCTCCGCTGCGAGCGCGGGATCGGCGGGCGAGAGCTGCACCTCCTCCACGTCCTCCGGGACGCCCTTCTGGCGGTGCACCACGTCGAAGTGCTCCGCCGCGTGCGACGCCGCCACTTCGCCGTGATAACGCTGCACGATCCGCGAGGCGAGCTTCCGTTTCGCCAGGTACGGCTCGCTCCGCGCCGCGTTCACCGCGCTTGCCAGCTCCTCGCCGCCTAGTCCGGAGGCGAGGCGGAACCACTCCTCCAGCAGCGTGTCCGGAATGGACATCGTGCGCCCGTACTGCTCAACCGGTGCGTCCGCGAGCCCCACGTAGTTGTCGTACGATTTCGACATCTTGTGCACCCCGTCCGTCCCACGCAGGAGGGGCATCAGCAGACACACCTGGGGCTCCTGCCCATAGCGCTCTTGGATCGCCCGCGCGACCAGGAGATTGAACTTCTGGTCGGATCCCCCGAGCTCCACGTCCGCGCGCAACGCCACCGAATCGTACGCCTGAAGCAGGGGGTACATGAACTCGACCAGCGAGATCGGTACGCCGTCCCGATGGCGGTTGGCGAAGTCTTCCCGCTCGAGCATCCGCGCGACCGTGTACTGCCCGGTCAGCCGAAGCATGTCCTCCAGCTTCAGCGAACCGAGCCAGCCCGAGTTGAACTCCACGCGCGTGCGGGCAGGGTCCAGGATCTTGAAGACCTGATCCGCGTAGGTGGCGGCATTCGCCGCGACCTCACCCGCGCTCAGCTGCGGGCGCAGCTCGCTCCGCCCGGTGGGATCCCCCACCATGGCGGTGGTGTCGCCGACCACGAAGATCACCTCGTGGCCCAGATCCTGGAAATCCCGGAGCTTCCGGATGGACACGGCGTGGCCGATGTGCAGATCGGGGCGAGTGGGATCGAACCCCTGCTTCACCCGCAGCGGCTCACCGCTCTTCAGCGAGCGCTCGAGCTTGCCCCGCAGGACCGCGGCCTGCGAATGATGCTCGCCCGCCAGTTCCTGATCGACGGCAAGGCCGCCGACGCCCGCGCCGCGCTCGCGCCGATTGCCTTCGATCCCCATTCCGGCGGAATGGGCGAAGCGGTCACAGCGATCATCCGCGCCCTCGACGAGTCGGGCGCCAAGGCGGCGCTCGACCTGTTCGAGAAGGGCCCGCCGGAGAAAGAGGGC
>JAHWJV010000441.1 GCA_019348265.1 Gemmatimonadota bacterium | reverse complement strand
TTCCGCTCGACGCCCGGCGCGGGTTCGTGCAGACCGGCACGACAGCGCCGTACGCGCCGGATCCGTCGCGCCGCGAGCTCGAGATGGTGCGCCCGCTCAGCCCGTGACGCTCAGCCGGCCGCCGGGGCCGACGTGCACGGTCGCGACGCCGAGCCGGCGGTGGCCGCCGCGCTCGTACGACGCGTGAGGCGCCTGCCAGTAGTGGTAGGCCAGCCGGAGGTTGCCCGCGCTGCCGATGAACGGTGAGCCGCCGGCGCGCCCGAGGCGGTCGCCGCTGCTGCCCATGAGCGGCCCTGGGTCCTGCTTGGTGCACGGGCCGAGCGGGGTGCGGCAGACCGCGACGCCCTCGGCGTACGCGGCGCTGTTCCAGTCGTTGCCCGAGTAGAACAGGTAGTGGACGCCGCGGTAGGTGACCATCGCCGGGTTCTCGACCACGCCGTCCTCCCACGGCCGGGTCGGCCGGAGCAGCTCGCGCGCAGCGCTGCCGGCGACGAAGTCGAGCCCGTTCGCGGTGAGCTCGCGCGCCATCAGCCGCTGCGGCGCGACGCCCGGCAGCCCCTCGGCCTTCCACAGCAGGTAGATCCGGCCGCTGCCCGGGTCGACGAACGGGAAGGGGTCGATCGAGCCGTTCGGGTCGCGGTCGCAGACCAGGGGCTCGACGGTGGCGTCCACGAACCGGGTGGAGTACTGCATCTCGAAGGCAGGGCTCAGCATGGCTGCCCAGACCTGGGCGGTGCGGCTGGCGGAGTTCGGGCTCTCGGTGTTCGAGGTCCGCCCTGGTGTGATTCAGACGGACATGACGACCGGCGTGCAGGAGAAATACGACCGCCTGATCGGGGAGGGGCTGATGCTGCAGCCGCGCTGGGGATTGCCGTCGGACGTGGGCCGCGCCGTGGCGGTGCTCGCGCGGGGAGAGCTGAGCTACTCCACCGGGCAGGTGATCATGGTCGACGGCGGGATGCTGGTGGACCGGCTCTGACCCGATTCACGCAGGTCGGCGAGCACCTGCTCCAGATTACCAACTTTTCCCACAGGCGCCTCCTAGTGCGGGGGTCGGCGGCACACCCGCGCAAGCCCCGCTCCCCGCGCGAAGCAGTGCGCGGACCCCAAAGCTTCTGGGTGCACCCGGCGGGCGCCGGGCCGAGCAGCCCGCCGCCCCTTCCGCGATCGACGTTCAGCCGTTGACTTGCAGCCACGGGGCACTCAAGTTGCCGGCCACGCTGGCACTTTTCCGCTCCCCAGGCCGATTCTCGCGCACATGAGCCGCTGGCAGGGTCTCCAGATCGAGGCAGAGGGCACCGGGATCTCTCGGCCGCTGAGCGAGCAGGTGAACCTGCTCGGCGAGATGCTCGGGCAGGCGATCCGGGAGCAGGCGGGGGAGCGCGTCTTCGGCCTAGTCGAGGAGCTGCGCGTCCTCTGCAAGCGCGCCGCCTCCGGTGAGGAGCCCGCGGCGCGCGGGCGGGCGGAGGAGATCATCCGCGGGCTCGATCACGAAGAGCTGGACTGGGTGCTTCGCTCGTACACGGCCTTCTTCCACCTGGCGAACCAGGCGGAGCGGCAGGAGATCGTCCGCATCAACCGGGAGCGCGCGCACGGGGCGGAAGCCGGCAAGCCGCGGCCCGACTCGATCGACGAGGCGATCGCCGCGCTGAAGGCTCGCGGCATGTCGCTCCCGGACGTGCTGGCGCTGCTCGCCCGGCTCGACATCCAGCCGACGCTCACCGCGCATCCCACCGAGGCGCGGCGGCGCAGCGTGCTCGACAAGCAGCAGCGCATCGCCGAGCTCCTCACCCGCCTACGGCGCCAGCCGACGCCCGACGAGCTGGAGGACGCGCTCGACGGGATCTACGCCCAGATCACCCTCCTCCTCACCACCGGCGAAGTGCGCGTGGAGCGCCCCACGGTGCGGGACGAGGTGGAGCAGGGGATCTATTTCCTGCAGGGCACGATCTGGGAGGCGATCCCGGAAGTACACCGCGACGTAGCGCGCGCGCTGCGCAAGCACTACGGCGCCGGCGCGACCTTCAAGCCGTTCCTCCGCTTCCGCTCCTGGATCGGCGCCGACCGCGACGGAAACCCGAACGTGACGCCGGACGTGACCCGCTGGACCCTCGAGGTCCAGCGCCGTGCCGCGCTCCGCCGCTACGACGAGGAGCTCCACGCACTCCGCCGCGAGCTCAGCATCTCGTCCCGCCGCGCGACCATCCCGGACGCGCTGCTGGAGTCACTCGAGCGCGACGCCGCGGAGATCACGCTCGGCGACGACGACATCCGCCAGTTCCAGCTGGAGCCGTACCGCCTCAAGCTGGCGTACATGATCGCGCGGATCGGCGCGATCCTGGAGCAGCTGGAGAATCGGTCCGCGCACTCGGCGACGGTGCGCACCCCACGCGTCTACCGCAGCGCGGAGTTCCGCGAGGACCTGCGCCTGATCGAGAGCTGCCTCCGCGAAACCGGCTTCGCCGAGGTGGTCGAGAACGGCCGTCTGGCCCGTGTGCTCGTCCTTGCCGACACCTTCGGTTTCCATCTCGCCGCGCTGGACGTGCGCCAGCACAGCTCGGTCCATGAGCAGGCGATCACCGAGATTCTGCGCTTCGCCGGCGTCGCCGAGGACTACGCGGCGCTCTCGGAGGAGCAGAAGCTGGAGGTGCTGTCGGCCGAGCTAGCCAACCCGCGGCCTCTCCTGCCACGCGGCGCGCAGCTCCCGGAGACCGCCACCATGGTGCTGGAGACCTGCGCCGTTATCCGCGAAGCCGTCGCCGCGGAGCCGGAGTCGATCTCCTGCTACACCGTCAGCATGACGCACGCGGTGAGCGACCTGCTCGAGCCGATGCTGCTCACCAAGGAGGCGGGGATCTGGCACGAGGGCGGCTGCCCACAACTCGATTTCGTCCCTCTCTTCGAGACCATCGAGGACCTGGAGACCGCGAACGAGATCATGCCGCGGCTCTTCGAGCACCCCACCTACATGAAGCAGGTGCGGGCGCGGCGAGGGTTCCAGGAGATCATGCTGGGGTACTCCGACAGCAACAAGGACGGCGGCTACTGGATGGCCAACTGGGCGCTGCACAAGGCCCAGCGCGACCTCGGGGACGTGTGCCAGAAGCACGGAGTCGACTTCCGCTTCTTCCACGGCCGCGGGGGTACCGTCGGTCGCGGCGGCGGGCGCGCGAACCAGGCGATCCTGGCCATGCCGCCGGTCGCGGTGAACGGCCGCATCCGCGTAACCGAGCAGGGTGAGGTGATCTCCTTCCGCTACGCGATCCCGGAGATCGCGCGGCGCCACCTGGAGCAGATCGTCAGCGCGATGCTCGTGGCATCCAGCTCGTCCGCGGGCGACCCGCGCGCCGCCAGCCCGGCGACGGACGAGCTGATGGAGAAGATCGCC
>JAHWJV010000440.1 GCA_019348265.1 Gemmatimonadota bacterium | reverse complement strand
CGGAGAGGGCGCGCTGCGCGTCCGCGATGCGATCTAAGTCGAACAGCCCCGACTGACCGTGGTACAGCGCTCCGATCCCCGCGTCCCGCCCCGGTGTCCTCTCGAGCTGATACTCCTCCGCCGCCGCAAGATCGGCGAAGTGCTCGGCTTTGTCTCGCAGGCGGTCCATGATTTGAGTCTACAGTCGTCAGTCTTAGACTTCGGTCTTTCGCGATTCGGACCGGTCGACCTGCTCCCATACGGGGTGCTCCGTCACGGCAACGACAAGCTGACGACTGAAGACTTCTTTCTACTTCACCCTCTCACGCACGTACTCCACGATCCGGTCTTCCGCGATCCGCTCCTGCTGCATCGTATCGCGATCGCGAACGGTGACGGTTCCCTTTTCGGTGGTCTCGCCGTCGATGGTGATACCGAAAGGCGTCCCGGCCTCGTCCTGGCGGCGGTAGCGCCTTCCGATCGCGCCGGCCTCGTCGTAGAACGACGGGATCCCCTGGCGGCGCAGCTCCTCGTGAATGGCCGTTGCGCGCTCGGGCATGCCGTCCTTTTTCACCAGCGGGAACACGCCGACCTTGAGCGGGGCCAGCGACGGCTTGATTCCGAGCACGACGCGCGTCTCGCCCTCCACCTCCTCTTCCCGATACGCATCCGCTAGAACCGCCAGGGTGACGCGGTCGGCTCCGGCCGAGGTCTCGATGATGTAAGGCAGGTAGCGCTTCTGCGTCCCGGGGTCGATGTACTCGAGCCGCTTACCGGAGTACTCCTGGTGGCGCCCCAGGTCGAAATCGGTCCGGTTATGGATCCCCTCGATCTCCCCCCAGCCTTCATCGCCGATGGTGCCGCCGAAGAAGAACTCGATGTCCCCCGCCGCGCTGGCGTAGTGCGCCAGCTTCTCATGTGGATGGTAGCGGAGCCGATTCGAGGCGAGGCCGACCACGTCGCGCATCCAGTTCAGCCGCGACTCCCGCCAGCGTTCGAACCACTCGGCGTCGCTGCCGGGCTCGACGAAGAACTGCATCTCCATCTGCTCGAACTCGCGAGTCCGAAAGGTGAAGTTTCCCGGGGTGATCTCGTTGCGGAACGCCTTCCCGATCTGCGCGATCCCGAAGGGGACGCGCTGCCGAGCGGTGGTCTGCACGTTGAGGAAGTTGACGTAGATGCCCTGCGCGGTCTCCGGGCGCAGGTACACCACCGAAGACTCCTCTTCGACGGGGCCGATGAACGTCTTGAACATCAGATTGAACTGCCGCGGCTCCGTCCAGGTGCCGGTCTTCCCGCAGGCGAGACAGCGGGCGGCGTCGAGCTCCGCGGCGCCGGTTTCGGCGAGAAGGATGTCGACGCGATAGCGGCGATGGCAGTTCTTGCACTCGACCAGCGGGTCGGTGAAGTTCGCGACGTGCCCCGACGCCTCCCACACGCGCGGGTGCATGAGGATAGCCGCGTCGAGCCCCTCGATGTCGTCCCGCTCGTGGACCATCGTGCGCCACCAGGCTTCCTTCACGTTCCGTTTCAGCTCCACGCCCAGCGGGCCGTAGTCCCAGACGGACCCGGTTCCGCCGTAGATCTCGGAAGATTGAAAGACGTACCCGCGCCGCTTCGCGAGCGAGACCAGCTTCTCCATCAGATCGTGCTCGGCCATTCTGTCCGTGAGTCGCTGTTGATGTTTACCCCTGAGGCGCGTCGCACGCCCAGGTGACGTCGCGTGTGGCGCGGGGGTGCACCCCGAGCTTCTCGGCCCAGCGCCGGAAGTCGCGGCCATGTCCGGGCTTGTGCCCCTGCTCGTGCTGCCAGAGGTGGATCATCTCGTGCCGCAGCGTCTTCTCCGCCTCGCCCGCCTCGGCGCCCCGGCAGAGTCTGCGTGAGATCACGATCTCGAGCGGGTGCGTGGAGAAGTGACCGTTCCGGCGGCGCATCCGCCCGCTCAGCGAGAGCGGAATGCGCGGCAGCACCCCGCCGAAGTACTCCTCGTTCACCCTATCGAACTCCACCACCAGCCGGGCGAGGTCCGCTTCGTCGGTGCGGGCCACGCGGCGGCGGGGCGCGCCGGCCTGGGGTGGGCTCTCGCGGAGGTATGCGACGATCACCTCCTTCGCCAGCAGGCGGCTCCGCTCGGACTTCCCGGAAACCACGCAGCCGATCGCTCTCCATACCTCCGGCGGGGCGACGCGAAATCTCTCGTGAAGCCGCAGCGTCTTTCCCGCGTCGCCTGTTGAAACCATCACGCGTCGGTTTCGCGTGAATACCACGCGGTGGAACGAGGCGCCGCCGGCGCGAACCTCCGCGAGCAGCGACGCCTCCGCCGGGTCCCCTAGAAGCCGCTGGATCAACCCGAGAACCACGCCGCCCTACACCCCGGCGAGCAGCCCCGGCCGCTCTGCGCGCCGGTACTCGACCTGGTAGCCCATCGCCCGCGGGATCTTCAGCAGCCCGTCCAGGTCCAGGTCGATCGTCGCGCCTGCCTTCTGCGTGACCTCGTCCTCGATCGGCAGGTCGAAGTCGTTGGCGCCGTAGTCGAGAGCGCGGAACGCGTCCTCGTTCAGCGTCAGCACCGAGGTCCGGAAATGCCGCACGTTGTCCAGAAAGATCCGCGACAGCGCAATGTGGCGGTAGTACTCGGAAGCCGACACTTCCACACCGGCCAGCGCCGTTCCGTACGGCTTGTACGTCCAGCAGAGGAAGGAGAACAGCCCACCGGAGTCGTCCTGGAAGTCGCGCGTCCGCTGCAGATGCTCGAGCCGCTCCTCGAAGGTCTCGTCGAAGCCGATCACCATCGTCGCGGTGGTTCGCAGCCCCGCCTCGACCACTGCCCCCTGCGCCTGGAAGTACTCTTCGACCGTGTACTTGAACTTGGCGTGGCGCTTCCGGAAGTCCTCCGTCAGGATCTCGGAGCCGCCGCCAGTGATCCAGTGCACGCCGGCGTCCCGAAGCCGATGCGCGGTCTCCGCAAACGGCAGACCGGCGCGGTCGGCTAGGTACATGAACTCGGCGATCGTCAGAGCGTAAAACTCGACCCGGTCGCCATAGCGGTCCCGCACCGCGCGGAAGAGGTCGCAGTAGTAGTGGAGTGGCAGCTTCGGGTTGAACCCGCCGTTGAACGCCACGAGGTCCCCACCCACCTCCAGCAGCGCGTCGATCTTGGCGAACACGTCGTCGCGCGTCAGCACGTACCCACCCGGCTGGTTCGGCAACACGTAAAAGGCGCAGTAGTCGCACTGCGCCACGCAGATGTTCGTGTAGTTGATGATGCGCATCACCAGATAGGTCGCGCGATCCGGGGCGTGATAACGCGCGCGGACCAACCCCGCGATGCGACGCAGCTGCTCGTCCGATGCCGAGGTCCAGAGCACGCGCGCTTCGTCGGTGGTGATCCTCCCGCCGCGGCCGACCTT
>JAHWJV010000043.1 GCA_019348265.1 Gemmatimonadota bacterium | reverse complement strand
GACCACCACAGCGGCGTGCGACAGCAAGCTCACCTGGCCGGTGACCGGATCGGAGCCCACCACCGCCGAGCGATAGCCCTCGTGGGGGTCGAGCGACACGACCTGGACCTGCGACAGCCACGACGGCGCCAGACCGGCCATCCAGGCCCGTAGGTGGCGGGCGTCTCGGCCCTCGAACACGTCGAGCAGCTGGCCGGTGGCCACGTCCACCACGGCGGTGACGAAGCGGCGCCGCCGCCGGCGATGGGCCGGCTGCATGACCGTCTCGTCGAAGCCCACCATGGCCACCGGTCCCACCCGCTCGGCGTCGTCGACCCGGGCCCGGCCGATGCGCTCGACGGCTGACCACACCGTGGACCACGCCACCCCGAAGTCCCGGGCGATGGAGCTCGGCGTTCCCTCGAGGCCAGCCACCCGGTCACACGCCCACTCGGCGGCCCGGGTGCTCAACACCCGGCGGGGCTCGGCCAGAGCTGACTGCTCGGTCCAGGTGCGGGCGTGGCAGTCGACATCGGTGCACGACCAGATCCGCTTGCGCCAGCGCAGGCGTACGGCCCGGTCACGCGTCAGCGCCGCCTTCGCGATGTGCCAGATGGCGATGGCCTCCAGCCGACGGTGTGCGGCGGGGGCGCGCTCGCGGTCACGCCGATCTTCCAGGTAGCCGAGGTAGGCCGCGACCTGCACTTCGGACGCGTCGGCGGCGACCATGCTCACCAGTATGCCCGCTTCCTGCAGGAGCTCGGCCTCCGGATCCGGAACGGGAAATCCGAGGAAGTGGCGCAATGCCTTCGCGATCTTCGGCTCCGCGGCCTCACCCCGATCGACCCAGTTGCTTGCGCTGCTCGAGATCATCACTGAACGGGAGTCGAAGGGTATGGGAAGAGCCGAGGAGAGTCCGGGGGAGAGTCAGCGGGAAACCTCCGTCCGGCGCTCCGCCTCCTGGCGCGTTGCTCGGTGTCTCGGCCCAGAGCTTCAGCCGCCCGGCTTCGCGGAGACGGGCTTATTTGCGGAGAGGAAAGGTAACGGAAGAGCAGCGGCGCTCGGCAGCCGGACCGGTCCCGGTGCGCCTTCGCGCCTTCATTGCGGCGCCTGAGGGGTAGGGGAGAGCCGATCTCGCGGCGACGCCGGTGAAACCTGGCGGTTTCGCCGGCGCAGATGACCGGAACACGGGCTGCGGACGCTGTTTAGCCGCGCGATTCTCTGGATGCAGCCGTCGTTGGGAGCAAAGCGCGGGACGGATACGTTAGAGATACGCGGTCAGGAGGGTCGCACGCAAATTCGCCGGGAACCATGGTCGGAGGGACGGCGCTCCCCGGCGAAACAACGAAGCGAGATGACGCTCCGCTCCAGTTAGCCCGATCAGGACTGCAATTCGATCACGTTGCCCTCGGGATCAGCACGGATGCTCGTCTCCAGAACCACGGCTCCCGTGCCCACGCGGGAAATGGTCCGCACAATTCCTGGCCTGTTATGCGGACGCACCTTTCGGGCACGTCCGCACTCACAGGTTGCACCGCCGCCGGTCCCCGCGCAACCATCTCGGCGCCGGCCGTTACACCGGAAGATACTAACGATGGAGATCGCGGGTGTGACCCGCTTCACCGCTTGGATCTTCAGCGGATCAGCCCACCGCCGACAGAGCCCGTGATCCCCGCTCCCAGGCCCGCCGCGGTGCCGAGCCCGCCAACAACACCCCCCAGCCCTGCACCCGCGTCCAGCGAGCCCGTCGCGCCAACGCTGGAGACCAGGCCCAGCTCGGCGGCGGAGCGCGCCGTCGCGGCGGCGCTGCTGATGACGGTGTCGCTCGCGCCCGCCTTCAGCCGCGCGGCAATGGCAGAGGCAGCTTCGCCGCCGTGGAAGCCGCGGGCGTGCAGACTCGCGAGGACGTTCAACGAGGCCGCCAGGTCGCGGCGAGCGGGAGCGGCATCACGGATCGTCACCAGCTCCGTGCTCGCGGCTCCGGAAGCCATCGCCTCGGCCCCGGCGACGATCTCCGCGTCCGAGGGGCGGCGAGCCTCCTTCCCTTCACGCGCGAGCGCTTCGCGCGCGATCCGCAGCCGCGTGTGCGCGCTCAGGGCGGCGCGCTCGACGGCGGCCGGGGACGCACCCTTCGCCTCTCCCTCCGCGATAGCGCGCCGCACCGGCGCTTCCGGGAGGTCGGCGGCGGCGGTCGCGTGAAGGACCGCCTCGGCCCTCGGGTTCGAGCCACTGCGCGAAGATTCGGCGCGGGCACTCACGCCCGTCTCCGTCGTGATGCCGCTCTGCGCCTGCCCGGAAAGCGGCAGCGCCAGCAGGGCCGTTCCGATGATGGTGAGCTGGATTCTCATTTTCGTTTCTCCATGAGAGCGGCTGAATGTTGCCCCGGCGGCGGCCGCTGTCGTGGCGCCGGGGCGGAAAGTGATGTCAGTTCTCGTCGAGCACGCGAAGCACGGCGCGCTTCCCTCCGAACTCGTCCTCCTCCACCTCGTAGCCTGGCGGGGTCCGCCAGCCCCCGTTCACCCGTAGCGCGAAGCGGTGGACGCCCGCGGCGGGCCGCACCTCGACCTGGTACTTTCCGGGTGCGACTTCCTGCATCTTCTCGCCGCGCCAGCCATTCCAGTCGGCGAAGATCTCGACCAGCGCGCCCGGGGCGGCATGCAGGCTGATGCGCGCCCGCTCTCCGTGTCGCACCACCGGCGGCAGTGTCGGACGGCCGCGGGGCGCCGCCGGACCCGTCGTTACGCTGATGCCGACGGTCGCATGGTCACCCGCCGCGCGCCCGGCGATCAGGCTGGAGGGAGTCCGTCCCCCCTCCAGCACCAGCGCGATCCGAGGAGTCATCCGCGCGGCGACCCGGCCGGCGGCCCACCGCTCGCGCAGCGCGCCGAACCGGGCGCCGCCGGTCACCCCCACGAGCACCCCGCCGAGGTCGAGCGCCGCCGAGCCCGTCGCCTCTTCCCAGCGTCGCTCACCCAGCTGGGAGATTCCCCACCCGCTCCGCAACGCGAGCGCCCCGCGGGTTACCGAAGCCGCCACGTCCCAGCCCGTTTCGAGCTGTGTCTCAGAAGGCTCTCCGCCACGGGGCCCGAGCAGACCGGGCCTCATCGGAGCGGCGGTCGCCGATCCGCCTCCGGCGATAGCCACGCGCGGCCCGGCCTCCGCCGCGAGCCCACCTCGCTGGACCCGGAACCTCGGCGCGGCGCCGCCAGTTGCCGAGCGATAGCCGCCGTCGGAGGCGGTCAGCGAGCCCTCGACGTCCATGGTCGCAACGATCCCGCCGTGGATGGGGAGGGTCAGCCGTCCCCATCCCGCGCCGGTTTGGAGCAGCGCGCCGCTTGAAAACCGCGTCAGCTGTGCGCGCAGCCCGCCGGCCGTCAGCGGCGCCGTCCAGGCGACCGACGGCGCCATGGTGACGCCGGCGTGTGACCTGCCCCGCTCGTCCACGGTCCGCCCTGCGAAGACGCCAACCTGAGCCGCCTGGCCGCCGAGCTCCGTCGCCGGCGCGAGAAGCGCTAGCACTGTCGTGATCCGCCGGACCGCGCGCCGACCGCGGCGATGAGGCGTCGTCATCGCCGTCACCTCAGCGGGCGCTCACGAGCACGGCGGAGCTGAACTCCGCTTCGGTCACCGTGCGCGCACTCGCGTCCGCCCGGTTGAGCCACTGGTCCGCGTTCAGGTCGATCTCGACGTGCGAGACACTCCCGCTGCGTGCTTCCATCCGGAGCTCGCGCTCGACCACCACCCGCCCATCGCCGCCGCCGTCAACTTCCAGCACCCCCGTCACGAACGAGCCGCCGATGGTGACGCCAGCGCTGAAATCGGCGCGCACGCGCTCGAACTCCACACGCACCCTACGGTACGACGACGCCGCCACCTCGCTGCTCGCCAGCAACCGCACTCCGTCGGCGCCCGAGCTCTCGACGGTCTGGCGAGACGTTCCCCGGGTCACCTCCTCCCATCCGCCGCTCGCGCTCTCGACGTAGACGCGCGCCGCAACCTCGATCTTCCCGCCGGCGAACCGGGACGGGCTCCCTCCGGAGGGGGCGCTGCTCTGCGCGGGGGCGGCGTCGCCGCGCACCCCAACCTGCATCTCCGCGCTCCCCACTCCCGAGGGGCCGGTCGCCTGCTCGCATCCGCCGAGGGCCGCCGCGGTCAGGACCGCGAGCCACATCGCGTTCATCTTCTTCATCGTCTCGTCTCCTGGTCTGAGAAGGTCACCGTCGCTGCCCACCTCAAGGCAGGCCGGGTGCCCGCCGGAAAACCCAGGATTCATGCGAGTTTTCTCCCCATAGCCTCTCCGCCGGGCGCGTTAGTTGCTACATTTTGCAGCAGGCGATGCAGCGTGATGTGATATTTTGCAAAAGGAGGAGAGCGCGTGACTGCTCGGGGGGTGCTTCTGATCGGCGTGGACGAGACGAGCGCGGAGGCCGTGTGCGCCGCTGCGGGCGCGTGCGGCCTCGGGGTCCGGGCGAGCGCGGGGCTCGGTGAGGGGCTGCGAAGCCTGGGTGAAGGTGGGTGGCTGGCGACCTTCCTCTCGCTGCAGCTCGAGGGTGCGGAGCTGGAACTAGCGGAGCGGGTTGCCGCGGAGAAAGGGGCCGGGGCGCTGGTGCTGCTGGCGAGCCGCCCGACGGTCCAGCTGACGATGGAGGCCGTGCGTCGCGGCGCGCGGGAGGTGATGGAGGTGCCGCTCGCGGCGGCCAGGGTGGAGAAGCTGCTCGCCGGGCTGAGCGGCAGCGCGGAGGGGCGCATACCGCTGCCGGAGGTGGTCGACGGGGGAGGCGACGCGGTGGGGAGCAGTCCGCAGCTGCTGGAGGTTTTCAAGGTGGTGGCGCGGGTGGCGCCGAGCGCCGCGACGGTGCTCGTCACGGGCGAGAGCGGAACGGGAAAGGAGCTGGTGGCGCGTGCGATCCACGAGGCGAGCGAGCGCGCCCGTGGCCCGTTCGTGCCGGTGAACTGCGCGGCGATCCCTGAAGACCTGCTGGAATCGGAGCTCTTCGGTCACGAGCGCGGGGCGTTCACTGGCGCGGTCGCGCGGAAGATCGGGCGTTTCGAGCGCGCCAGCGGAGGGACGCTCTTCCTGGACGAGATCGGCGATATGAGCCTGGTGCTCCAGGCGAAGATTCTGCGCGCGCTGCAGGAGCGGGAGATCGAGCGGCTCGGCGGAGAAGAGCGGATCCGGGTGGACGTCCGGGTCGTGGCGGCGACGCACCGGGACCTGGCCGCTCTGATCGACGCGGAGGAGTTCCGGGAGGACCTCTTCTACCGACTCGCGGTGGTGCGCCTCCACCTCAGCGCCCTGCGCGAGCGGGAGGGTGATATGCGCGAGCTCGCGCTGCACTACTCCGCGCACTTCGCCGCCGAATACGCTCGCCCCGTCGGCTATCTGGCGGAGTCGGCGCTGGCGCGGCTGGCGGAGCACGACTGGCCGGGTAACGTGCGCGAGCTGCGCAACGTTCTGGAGCGCGCGGTGCTGGTGGCCACGAGCGACACCTTGAGAGCGGACGACATCCAGATCGACCGCTCGCGAGGCGCGAGACAGACCGGCGAGACGCTCCCCGGTTACTCGCCCAAGCTCTCGATGGCCGAGCTCGAGAAGCTGCACATCGCGCGCGTCCTCGAGGCGGCCGGCGGGCATCTCGGCCGCGCGGCGGAGATCCTCGGCATGCACCGCAACACGGTGTCGCGTAAGGCGCAGGAGTACGGCCTCGCTTCGGACGGTTCTCGATGACAGCTGCTCTCGCTCGTTGGCCATCCGAGCCCCGGCCTTACCGGCCGGGGGTGCCGGGCTGCCCTGTTTTCGGACCGGCCGCCCCAGAATGTGACATGACGCGCCCTCCGCACGTGGGAAGCCGACGCGTTTTCCCGAGGATCGGCGCGGGTTCGGGTCGCCGCTCCGGATGGAACGCCGCCTGCCCGAAGAAGGACGAGACCGATCGGATGAGAACCACCGCGGAGAGGCGATGAACCCACGGCCCGTACGCGTGGAGCAGGCGCTGGACCTGCTTCCGGACCTGGACGACCTGATGCCGCTGCGAGAGGCGCTCCTGGTGGCCTCGCGGCAGGACGAGGCACGCGCGTGGGCCGCGTCGGGGGCGTACGGCACGCTCGATACGAGGCTGACCGATGCGGCGACGCTGGAGGAAGCGCTCCCCGCGGTGATCGCGAAGGTGCAGCGCCGGATAGCGCTGGTGTACGGCGAGGTGGTGAGCGCGATGCGCGCCCTCGAGGCGGGGGACCTCGCCGCGGCGGCGGGCGCTCTGGTGGCGGCTGGGGAAGCGGAGGAGGAGGCGGGGAGGCTCGCGGCCGCGGAGCGCTTCTACGGGAAGGCCGCGGAGATCGGCCGCCGCCCGCGCGATCGGCGTCAGGAGGGGCTGGGGCTGAGACGGCTCGCTCGGGTGGCGAAGGCGCGGGGAGAGCTGGCGCGGGCGCTGGATCTCTACGAGCGAGGCTTCACGATCGCCGAGGCGCAGCGGGATCGGGAGGGGATGGTGGTCGCGTGCCAGGGGCTGGGGAACGTGCTGGTGGAGCAGGGACGCTGGGCCGAGGCGGAGGCGTCGTACCAGAGAGGGTTGACGCTGCTCGCGGGTGACGGCCCCTCACGCCTTCTCTGGCAGCTCGAGAGCAACCTTTCCGTCGTCGCTCGCCGCGCGGGGCGGCTCGAGGAGAGCGCGGAATGGCTCGAGCGTGCGAGGCTGACCGTGGAGCGCATCGGTGACGCGGCCGGCCGTACCTACGTCTACAACGCGGAAGGCCTGCTGCGCGTCGCCCGTGGCGACCCCGCCGCCGCGGAGCCCGCGTACCGCGAGGCGCTGGCGTCGGCCGGATCACCCGTCGAAACAGCGCGAGTGCTGGTGAACCTGGTCGAATCGCTGCTCCTGCAGCATCGGATCACCGAGGCCGAGGCGGCCGTCCGGCGCCTGGAGCAGATCGCGGTTACCCATGGGCTGATCGCCACGCTGCCGTACGTCTATCGCGCGCTGGGCGGGGTAGCGCGGGCTCGCGGCGAGGAGGACGGCTTCGTTTTCTACGAGCAGGCGCTCGAGCTCTGTCGGGAGAGTCGCCTGCCCGACTTCGAGGCGGCGCTGACGCAGCTGGAGTATGCAGGCTTCGAGGCGGAGCTCGGTCGGGCCGAGTCGGCGCTCGCCCGGCTCGCGGAGGCGCGAGCGGTGTTCGCCGCACTGAACACGTGGCCGGAGCTGGCGAGAGTCGAGGCCGCGATCGCGGAGCTGCGACGCGATGCCGGTTCCGGTGATGACTCCAAGGAGGAAGGATGATGAATAGAGTCCGATCGATTCTCCCACTCGCGCTGGCGGTTATGCTGGCCGGATGTGGGCAGGAGCTGACGGCGGGCGGCCTGACGGAGGGGGAGGTGGCCGCGGTGGTCACGGACGACCCCGGCGGCGCGTCCGCAAACCGGCTGTCGGGCGGGGGCCCACGTTTCTCACTCGCATCCGGCGCCACGCCTGTCGTCCCGCAGGGGAGGGTCGAGGTCGAGGGCTCCGTAGCCATCGTGAGGGAGGACGGAACCGAAGTGCGGCTCTCGCCGGCGACCGCGCGGGCCGAAGTGCGGATCGCCTCCGCGGAGGTCGACACGCTCGCGCGCGATTCCGCCCTGGCCGCACGCTACACCCGCGCTCGCCTCACCTTCACGCGGGTTCAGGCGAACGTCACCTCCGGGCTGACGCTCGGCTTGGGAGTGCCCTTCACCGGTCTGGTGCGGGTAGATCTCCCGACAGCGCTGGTAGTGGAGCGCCTTATCGACCTGCGGGTGGTCGCGGGGCGGGAGCACGAGCTGGTGATCGACCTCAACGCCGCCGACTGGCTCGTGCTGGCCTCGCCGCTCGGGACCGTGTCGAGAGACGCCTTCGGCGCGAAGGTGCAGGTGCGGGTGCGGTAGAGCCGGCGGGGTGAGACACAGCGCCGGCCGACGGGTGCGGAGCTACGCACCTGCGCCGCCCAGCTTACCGGGAGTAACGCGGCCCCTAGCGCCTTGCGCGAGGCTCCCCTCCCCTGGCTCGGATCATCAGCTCCACCACTCGATCCTGGTTCTGAATCCAGCGGGTGACGATCACCAGCTCATTCTCAGGATCGACATAGATGAAGTTGTTGCCAGCTCCGACATGAACAAAGGCCGATCCGGGCGCCGTCGTCACCATCCCCAGGTACCAATTCATGAACCCGGAACCGGGGTTTGCCGGTGTCGGAGTGAGAGCCATGCGCACCCACTTCTCCGACAGGATCTGCCGGCCGTTCCACTTCCCTCGATGGAGCGTCAGCAGGCCGAAGCGAGCCTGATCATACGCGTTGATGAACAGCCCTCCTCCCCAGTGCGTTCCACCGCTCACCGATTGAACGGGTACGCCGTCCAGCACGATCCAGGAGTTGTCATACCCTAGCCAGCGCCAGGAGTCGGACGCCCCGATCGGGTCGAACAGATACTCCTTCGCCACCTGCGGAAGTGGTCTCCTCCAGACATTCAGCGCCGCCAACGCCAGCAGGTTCACGCGGACGTCGTTGTATTCGAATTTCGTTCCTGGCTCCGCACGCGGCCGGGTCTTCCATTCCGCGGAGTTCGTGGATGGTCGATCCGCCCAGTCGGGTTTGCCCCACAACGTCCCTTCCCAGTCGCTCGTTTGCCGAAGAAGATGGTCCCAGGTGATCTTCGAGTTGTGCTCTCCTTCGAACGGCTGGAACACCTCGTGGACCATCATTCCCGCTGCATCGCGGCGCCCGGACGCCAGGCCGTCGGCGAGGATCACAGTGGGCGCCGTGTAGGATTTCACCCGGTCGTGTACATCACGGATCAGGCCCCGGTCATAGGCGATCCCCACGGTCGACGAAAGAACGCTCTTCGCAACGCTGAACGTCGGGTCTACGCGATCAGGCTCCCCCCACTCGGCTACTATGTACCCACGATAGACGATGAGCCCGGTCTGGTTGCCACGGCTGCCGAGAGGGCCGACCGCGTCTCCGAACGGCTCACGGCCGAACGTGGCCGCATGGTTCAGCAAGAGATCCCGGGGCGAAGTGGATTCCGAGGCTTTCGCGCTCTCCACAGCCTGCTGGACGAGCACCGGATCGAGCCCCATCTGCTGAGGTGTCCGGCGTTCCCACGACCCTTTCGGGGGGAAGTAGCTCCCTTGAGCCTCGAGAAGAGGTGTGTGGGTGAGCAGCGCGAGCACCAGGGGCACGGTGCCAGTCAAACCGCGGAGAGCAGGGATCATCGTACTGTGTAGGTCGGAGTGGCTGCGTTGTGGTGATCTGATCCAACGTGCGGACGTCCGCTTAACCCCTCTAAAGAGATCAACCAACCCCCTGCCTCTCCCAACCTTCCGCGCATATACTGGCGCGGGAAGGCGGATTGGGATCGGGGAGCCCCCTCGAGCCACGCCGCGGCGGGCCAATGAGTCCACCGCGTGCTCCGGTGTGTGAAGAACCCACCGTGGAGTTGCGCCTTCCTTCGGTCGGTCGAGGATCACTCCGGCGGTGTAGATCCGCGGGCCTCGCCTCAATCCTCTAGCGACCTCATCCCGCCACCGCAGCGTCGTCTCCAGGTCGGTGTCAAGGTCTCGTACGGTGACGACACCGTATGCCAGGAGGCTTTCGAGCGCCGAGGGTCCATAGAGTGATAGGTGTGTGTGCATCCCAGTAACCCCCCGCACGCCGTGGACGTCCTGTGCGTCGAACGCGGTGATCGGATGCGCCGCAGCAAAGGCGCGGATCTCGGGATGCGTAGTACGAAATCAGAGTCCCGGTGCGCTCTCGGTAAGCTCGCGGATCTGGAGGTTACGGAGTGCCCCGGTCGTCCGCCAGGTGGCAATGCCGAACGGCAGGTTCTGCGACACCTCCACGCGAATCGAAAGGAGCCGGTTCGCGTGCGTGAGATCCACGACCTGTCTTTCGTCGATCCACGCCTGGATCTTCTCGTCCGTCACGCGGAGGCGGATCCGGTACCACCGCTTCTCTTCGAAGCGTATGGATCGCGTCGTTTCGTTCTCTGACGCATCGGCACCCTCGATACTGCTCAGCCCGACTACGGTGCCACCCCACCCCCCGACGACCAGGCTGCAAAAGCTATCGTTGACGGGAAAGGTGATGGTGCTGAAGAAGTCGCGCCCTTCCATGCGCATGGCTTCGAGAGTCACCTCATAGTTGATCTTCGGGAAGTCCTCTCTCCACGTGATCCCGGTCATGGCGTTCCCGGTCCCGAGGATCACCATCCCATCCCGCACGGTAACCGTGCCATGGTCGCTGAACTCCGTAACCACCCAGCCCGGGAGCGAGCGCGCATCGAAAAGCGAGCGCGCCTGCTGCGCCTGCAGCGGTGCTTGTTGTCCGACGACGCGTAGCGGAAGGCATAGCGAGAGGACGGAAAGGAACAGCAACGGCCACATGGAGGCCTTCGGGGAAGGTGGGTGAACGGCGGAGCCTGCGCGCAGAATTTCCTGTCCCGCTACACGACCGGGGGACAGGAAAATAGGGAACTCCGGAACGCAGGTCCGTCTGGCTTGCATCAAGATCTCCCCGCTGCTTACCGGGCCTCGTACCACGCCATGCCGTCGGGATTGATCAGGTCCGGGATCTCCTTGATCACCGTCATTGTGTTGGTGTCGATCACTGCCAGCTTGTTGGCGCGGCTCACGGCGTAATACGCGCGTGGGCGCTGCGGATCCATGATGATGCCTTCTCCGCCCCCACCGACATCGATACGCTTGACGATGGCGCGCGTGGCGACATCCCAGACCAACAGCTCGTTGCCGTTGAGCTCGTTCATCAGCACGTATTTGCCGTCGTTGGTGAACTGGATGCGGTTGTTGAGCCTACCCTGGAAGGCCAGGGTGGCGACCAGTTGCCGGGCCTCGAGATCGATCACGGATATGGATTTCTGGTTCATGTTGAGCGCCCAGAATTCCTTGCCGTCTGGCGAGACGTCGAAGCCTTCCATGCGGGTATCGCCGCGGAAGGTGGTGAACCGCCACACGCCCCGCGCCGCCGTGCTCGCCTCGGCGATGATGGCCTGCCGAGAGGCGCTGCTCGTCATGTACATGACGCGTTCGTCCGGGGTAACCTGCAGCAGGTGGGGCCCTCCGGGTACTCCCACGGCCATGTCGAACGCCTGGGTCTCTGGATCGTATCGGGTGACGATGTTCGACCGTTCATGCCCGACGTACAGCTTGCCGTTCGCCACCCACAATCCGTGGAAGGGGCCGAGAACACCCGGGTCGATGGCGCGCTCGAACCTCTGCTCGCGCAGATTCAGCACCGTGATACCGGGCCAGTTGCTGCCGACGTACGCATACCGCCCGTCCGTCGCGACCTCGTGCAGATTGACCCCCGCCTGGATGCGGGCCACGACCTCCAGCGTCGACGGGTCGATGATCGCCAGGCGTCCCCCGCTCTTTTCGCCGACGAGCAATGCCGTGCTGGGTGTCGGCCCGGCGCTCATTGCTTGGAGAGGCTGTGCCTGCTGCGGTTGCTGGGCCTCGGCTACGGCGCCGCTCATGACGCCGGTCAGGATGACAAGGACGGCGAGGTGTCTCATATCGAGTTTTGCGGGAAGGACATGTCCGGCCTCTCAACCACCAATGGGCGGCTCGCCACGCTTCGCCGGCCAAAATGGTAGCTGCGCCTCAGGGGCTTCGCGGAGGTGCGGCCCGGTCAGGGTTCGGGAATCCCAAGATCGCGACAGATCTTACGAGCGAGTAGATCGTCGATCTCCGAGTGGCGGGGTACGGCGCTTCGCCGGCCGTTCGTAGGGTTGCCCCACCAGGAGTGCTTGCGCCCTCGCGAACAATCGCGCAGCTTTGCTGGCCCAGGTAGGCCAGCAGTGCGCGTCTCTTCACGCAGCGGAGTTGACGCGGACTTCCTCATAGGGAGCGCCCTGGGCGGCTGAAAGGGCATCTGCGCGGTTCATCTCCAGCGCTTCATCCAGGGCAGATCGCAGATTTTCTAGCAATTCCTCGCGGCTGGCGCCTTGCGAGTTCACCCCGGGGATCTCTTCAATCCAGCCTACCCACCATCGGTCTCGCTGCTGCTACGGGGCCGGCGATGGCGCCGCTGATTCCTCCCGCAGCACCGGCTCCAGCACCGGCCATACGTTCTCGGCCACCTTCTGCGCCCCCTGCACGTTGGGATGCATCCCGTCCCCCTGGTTCATGCTGCGCACGCCAGCGACGTCCTGCAGGACGAAGGGGATCAGCGGCAGGTCGTACTCCGCCGCCATCTCGGGGTACATCGCGCGGAAGCGGGTGACGTACTCGCGCCCGAGGTTCGGAGCGGCGAGCATGCCGGCGAGCACGATGCGGGCGTCCGGCTTCTCCTCGCGGACGCGCTCGACGATGGCCTCGATGTTGGCGCGGGTGGTGGCCACGTCGGTGCCCCGCAGCATGTCGTTGGCGCCGGTTTCGATCACCAGGACGTCGAACTTCTGGCGCAGGAGCCAGTCGATGCGGCGGCGGGCGGCGGCGGAGGTCTCGCCGCTGACGCCGGCGTTGACTACGTGGAAGGGAAGGCCGGCGGAGTCGATCTTCTCCTGGATGACGGCCGGGTAGGCGTCTTCGGCGAGGAGGCCGAGGCCGGCGGTGAGGCTGGTGCCCAGGAACACGACAACCTTCCGGTCGGCGAGCGGGATCCCCGGTTCCTCGGTGACGGTGTCGATCGCGCCCGCGGCGGCCGCGGCCGGGGCGTTGCGCTCCGCCTGCTGACAGCCGATCATCAGCAGCGCCAAGGGAGCGGTGCAAAGTGCTCGAACGTAGACGGATCTCATCATGCTGATCGCGAAGGACCTGGAGAAACGGTACCGCAGCGGTGATCGATCGCTGTCGGTGCTGCGCAATGTGAACCTGACCATCGACGAAGGCGCTTTCGTCGCGATCCTGGGACCGTCGGGCAGCGGCAAGACCACGCTGCTGGGGCTGCTCGCCGGGCTGGACACGCCGAGCACCGGCTCGGTCCGGGTAGCAGGGACGGACCTGGGGGCGCTGACCGAGGACGAGCGCGCGCGCTTCCGGCGCGACAACGTGGGCTTCGTCTTCCAGTCCTTCCAGCTGATCCCCTCGCTCACCGCGCAGGAGAACGTGCAGGTCCCGCTCGAGCTCAAGGGCGACGACAGCGCGGCGGAGCGAGCCCGCGAGCTGCTCGGACGGGTCGGGCTCGGGCACCGGCTGGACCACTTTCCGACCCAGCTGTCGGGCGGCGAGCAGCAACGGATAGCCCTCGCCCGCGCCCTGCTGTTCAAGCCCGATTGGCTGTTCCTGGACGAAGCGACGGCGAGCCTCGACCCGGACGCGGAAGCCGCCTTCTACACCCTCCTCAAGGAGCGGCTGCCCGGCGCGGCAGGCGTCAAGATCTTCATGGGCGCGTCCACCGGCGACCTCCTTGTGTCCGAGGATCCGGAGCTCGCGCGGGTGCTCGCATCGGGCCACAGACGCGTTGCCGTGCATTGCGAGGACGAAGCGCGCATGAACGCACGGCTGGGCGAGCGAATCGAGGGCGATCCTTCCAGCCACCCGGTGTGGCGCGACGATGAAAGCGCGCTGCTCGCGACCCGGCGCTGGGACAGCCGCGCCACCTGGTTCGCCGGGGGCCTGCTGATCGTGACGCCGCACGCGCTCCGGCAGGCGTACGACCTGGCCTACGCGTACTCGGTCGCGAACAACATCCCTCCGCTGCGCGTGGTGGCGGCAGTGGTCGCCGTCTGCTTCGTGGTCGCGGCCGTGCTGCGGCTGCTCGGGCGCCGGCCGCTGGACGACGCGCAGCGAGCGCTGGGTCGCCGCCGTCCGCAGGTCGCCGTCGGCGCCGCCGTGCTGGTGGGCGCGACCGGGCTGCTGGTGCTGGGCTTCCTGCGGCCGACGCTGTTCGGCAAGGACTACTTCGACTACAACGACCGGGCGATGCTCCGGTC
>JAHWJV010000439.1 GCA_019348265.1 Gemmatimonadota bacterium | reverse complement strand
CGAGCGAGCGTAGCGAAGGGAATCCCGCTGGGCAAGTCTCCACCCGCCGCCACCACGACCGCGCGCACTGATTTCTCCTCCGCTGCCAGCAGGGTGGCGAGGAAAGAGCCCAGCGAATACCCCACGACCCCCAAGCGATTGCTGTCGATCTCCGGCCGCGCACGCAGGAAATGAATGGCGAGGCGCGTCTCCTGCACCGCGAGCCGCCAGTGGCGGATCAGGACGAGCGGGTCGCCCATCCCGACCTGGACCGACGGGTCGCGCCGGGTGCCGTGGAGCGGAAGGTCGATCGCGAGGCTCGCGACGCCGCGCCGCAGCAGCGCGCGCCCGACGCTCTCCTCCATGTGCTCTTTCCTGGAGGAGTATCCGTGGATCAGAAGCGCGGCTGGCGCCGGTTCGCTCGACCCCGGCAGGAGCAGCGTCCCGGGTACCGCCGGGCTGCCATCCCCACGGAACTCTAGCGCGATCTGCCGCCCTCCGGGTATAGTCCGTTCGGCCAGCGTGGTCTGGTGTATCTGCCGTTTCATGCGGCTGGAGGGGGCAAGAACGCGGCCCGGACGCGCGCTTCCGCCGAGCACGGCCGGTCCAGCGCAGCCCCGGGTCCGCCGAATGGCGCGGCCCGCCGACCGGCTCGCGTGCTTCCTTTCTTTCCCGTCGAGGAGTGGGTCCCGATGAAGCTATCGCAGGTGTTCCTGCTGGTTCTGGTGACGGTGACGTCCGGGCGCGGGCCCGCGGCGGCGCAGCTACCGAGGACCCTCTGGGTCTCCGCTGACGCACACCCGGTGTTCGCGTTCCCGCGCGGGGAGTTCGGAGGCTCCGGTATCGGCGTCGGTGACGGCAGCGGCTTCGCCGCCGGTGCGGCGGTCGGATCGGGACCCTTCGGTGTCTACGCTGAGTACCAGCATGTGGACTTCGAGTGCGCCCAGTGCGGCGAGCTGGAGCTGGACGAGGAAGTCCGCGACGCGGGTTGGGAGTTGGGGCTGCTCATCCGTCCGGGCGGGTTCCCCTTTCGGCTGCGGCCCTGGGTGCGCGGCGGACTGATCCGTCATCAGCTCCAGTTCACCAGCGGCGACGAAAGCGTCGCGTCCGAGCCAGCCAGCGGGCTGGGACTCGGCGCGGGCCTCGCCTATCCGATCTTCGGCCCGCTGGACGTCACCGGCGCCGTCGGTCGGCACAGCTACCGCGCGAATTTCGACTTCGACGACGAGGCCTTCGCCGATCGCGGGTCCGAGGTCGTCTACCTGACATACCGTTTCGGCCTAGCCGTTCGGTTCTGAGGCGTACACTGATCTAGAATTACAATGAAGCTCACCAGTTTGTCGCTCTTGCCCCTGTTCGCGCTCGCCGGATGTCTCGACGATTCCACATCGCCCGATCTCGAGAAGCGCGTGTTCAGCATTCTCGGGGGGCTGGACGTCGGGGAGGTGCTCGAGCTGAGGGGAGGCGGCGCGGAAGACATCCCGCTCTCCGGCGGGTCGGAGTACCTGGTGGTTCCCTTCAACGCCACCTCGAGAGAGGGAGAGACTCGATTGCAGGTGGAGTTCACCGGCACCAACGTGCAGGGGCTCTCCAGTGCCAGCCGAGTGCCGAATGTACACGGCTTCCCGGGGGCTCCGGTGCCGCTCCGGCTCGACCAGTCCTTCCATGATCGCCTCCGCTCGGGAGAGCAATCGCTCCACCGGCTCGCGCCTGCGGCTCGGCGGTTCCAGGCGGGTCGCACCGTTCTCCCGGGCTCCGCCCTGGCGGTGCCGGCCGAAGGCGAGATTCTGCGGCTGAACGTGAACACCAACTCCGCCTGCTCGTCCCCGATCTATCGCGACGCGCGGGTGATGGCGGTGACTTCCAGGGCGATCGTGGTGGCGGACGTGCAGAACCCCGCGGGAGGCTTCACCCCGGCGGAGTTCCGCGAGGTCGCCCTCGCCTTCGACACCCTGGTGTGGAAGGTCGATACGCGCAACTTCGGAGTTCCGTCCGACATCGATCGCAACGAGCGGGTCACGATCTTCTTCACGAGCACCGTCAACGCCCTCACGCCTCGCGGCGCGCCGAACGGATTCGTCGGCGGGTACTTCTGGAGCCGCGACCTCTTCCCCACGACGGCGCAGGCCGGCGTCGGAGGCTGCGCGGGCAGCAACGCCAGGGAGATGTTCTACATGCTGGCGGCCGACCCTCAGGGGAGCGTGAACGGCAACGTGTTCAGCAAACAGCAGGTGCTGCGGAGCACGGTCGCGGTGACCGCTCACGAGTTCGAGCACCTGATCAACGCCTCTCGCCGGCTGTACGTGAACCGCAACGCGAGGTCGTTCGAGGAGAGCTGGCTCGACGAAGGGCTCGCGCACATCGCGGAGGAGCAGGTGTTCTACGAGTCTTCCGGGCTCAACCCCGGCATGAACATCGACCTCGCGCAGGTCCAGGGGTCCGGACGGGCCAGAACTGCTCTCAATATGTTCATGCTCGCCAACATCGGGCGCTACTGGAGCTACCTGGAGAAGCCCAGCGAGGAGTCGCTCCTGGGTGTGGACGCTCCGCTGGAGACCCGGGGAGCGATCTGGAGCTTCCTGCGCTACGCCGCCGATGGCCGGGCGGGTCCCGACGAGGAGTTCTTTTACGCCCTCGCGAACAGCGACGTAGCCGGAGTGCAGAACCTAGCGCGCGTGTTGAAGCAGGATCCGATCGACCTGATGCAGAGCTGGACCGCCTCCGTTTACCTGGACGATGCCGCGCCCGCCGGACTGGACGAGAAGTACCGGCAGCGGAGCTGGAACATGCGGTCACTCATCGGCTTCTTAAATGACGGTGTCTTTCCGCTCGAGATCTTGCGCCTGAACGGCAGCGGGAAGGCGTCCGTGGGTCTTAAGGGGGGCGGTGCGGCCTTCCTGATCATGGGCGCCGCGGAGGGCCATCAGGGACTCGTCCGCACGACCGCGGACGCGAAGAACCCCCCGGACGAGCTGCGAATCTCGGTCGTTCGGCTGAGGTAGCTGAGGAGGGACTACAGTCTACACAGTCTTCAGACGCGCTGGCGCCGCCACCGATGGAATCCCCCGCTTCGCACACTGCGAAGCGGGGGATTTCCGTCGTAGCCAGCGCCTGACGCCTGACGCCTGACGACTGACTATTGACAGCCTTCCGCTACTTCGGCGCCGACACGTCCACGTCGACGTCCGGAGTCACCACCGTCTGCGTGTCGCTGCTGACGCCGATGTCGACGTTCGCCGGATCCACGTCGACGTTGGGCATGTCACCGCCCTGGACTTCGACGTCCGGAAGGGCGCCCTCGTCCTCCACCTCAGCCGTGCATGCGCCGGCGACCAGCGCGCCAGCGACCATGGAGACGCCGATCCATCGCGAGATTTTCATGTTCGTAGTCCTTGTAGAAGAGGAGGTGGAGCCGTGAACAGA
>JAHWJV010000438.1 GCA_019348265.1 Gemmatimonadota bacterium | reverse complement strand
CATCGCCCGCTGCCGGCGGCACCGCGAGGAGCGGATCCGCCAGGTCGCAGATCTCCGGAGTAGGGGCCCGGCGGCGTCTGCGCGCGATCTCGTCGAGGCCGTATACGGGTCAGCGCTCCATTCGGCCTACCGACGACTGAGGACTGACGACTCATCCCCCTCTACTTACCCTCGAAATCGAGCGACGCGGAGTTGATGCAGTAGCGGATGCCGGTGGGGCGAGGACCGTCTGGGAAGAGGTGTCCGAGGTGGGCGCCGCACTGCTTGCAGGTAACCTCGGTTCGGCGCATGCCGTGGCTGAGGTCCTCGTGCTCCTCGATGTTTTCTTCGGTACCGGGGGCGAAGAAGCTGGGCCATCCGCAGCCCGAGTCGTACTTGGTCTCGGAGGTGAACAGTGGGGCTGCGCAGCAGACGCAGGTGTAAACGCCCTCGCCTTTGTGGTCATAGTACTTCCCGGTGAAAGGGCGTTCCGTGCCTTTCTCGCGGGTGACGTGGTACTGCTCGGGCGTGAGCTTCTCGCGCCATTGGGCGTCGGGGTTCTCGATCTCTTCCATTCCGCTCCTCCCCTTGCTTGCGACGGTGACGGACGCGTAAACCACGCCCGGGGACGGGTCATACCCGGGGAGAGCGGGCGGGTGCCCGGGACGGGCCGGGTCCTTGCAGCCGTGGCGTGCTTTGGAATTGACCAGACACAGCCAGGAGGCGCACGATGCAGCTCGGGATGATCGGGCTTGGCCGCATGGGCGGGAACATGGTGGAGCGCCTGCTGCGAGGCGGGCACCATGTCGTGGTGTTCGACAGGGATCCCGAGCGCACGCGGGAGGTTGGTGAAGCGGAGGGTGCCACCGCGGCCGCGTCACTGGAGGAGATGGCGCGGGTGCTCGTCGCGCCGCGCATCGTCTGGATGATGATCCCCGCGGGGGAGCCGGTGGAAGAGATGCTCGCCACCCTGACGACGATGCTGCAGCCCGGCGACATCATCATCGACGGTGGGAACTCGAATTTCAACGACAGCGCCCGTCGCGCGGCGGACGTTTCGAAGCGCGGCATGCACTACATAGACGCTGGGACGAGCGGGGGGATCTGGGGCCTCGAGAACGGCTACTGCCTCATGGTGGGTGGCGACGGGACGGCGGTGGGGCACTGCGAGCCGATCTTCCGTACGCTGGCGCCGGAGGACGGCTACGCACACGTCGGACCGAGCGGAGCCGGACACTTCACCAAGATGGTCCACAACGGGATCGAATACGGGCTCCTGCAGGCGTACGCCGAGGGCTTCGAGCTGCTGGAAGCAGCCCCGTTCGGGCTGAACCTGCGGCAGATCGCCGCCCTCTGGAACCACGGCTCGGTGGTCCGCTCCTGGCTCCTCGAGCTTCTGGAGCGCGCCTACGAGGCGGAGGGCGACGACCTGGAACGGATCCGCGGCTGGATCGCCGATTCCGGCGAGGGGCGCTGGACGGTCCAGACGGCGGTGGACCTGAACGTTCCCGCGCCGGTGATCACGCTGGCGCTGCAGATGCGCTTCCGCTCGCGGCAGGAGGAGTCGTACGGCGCGCAGGTGATCGCCGCGCTTCGCAACCAGTTCGGCGGGCACGCCGTCAAGGAGGCCGGGTCGGGCGAGAGCGGCCACGGCTGATGGGGGCGGTCGAAGAAACCGCCGCGGAAGCGACTGCGGCCCCCCGCGCGCGGACTATGCGCGCCGCCGCGCCGCCGCCGCAGGCGATCGTCATCTTCGGCGGGACGGGTGACCTGACGCGGCGGAAGCTGATTCCGGCGCTCTTCCGGCTCTTCGTCGAAGGGCTTCTGCCGGACGGGTTCGCCATCGTCGGCGTCGCCAAGGAGCAGCTCTCCGACGACGACTATCGCCAGCGGATGAAGGAGGCGGTCGCGGAGTTCGCGGCGGGCGATAGGGTAGGGAGGTGGGAAGATTTCGCCGCTCGGCTGGGCTACGTCTCCGCGGACTTCCGGCAGGAGGACGGCTTCAGCCGGCTGCGCGAAAAGCTCGGGGAGGTGGATGCCGCGCAGGGCACCATGGGCAGCCGCCTCTTCTACCTCGCCATTCCGCCGGTCGCGATCGGGCAGGTTGTGGCGGGGTTGCGGGCGGCCGAGCTCGTGCGGCCCGACCAGGGCTGCAGTGTTCGGATCGTCGTCGAGAAGCCGTTCGGGAGGGACCTGAACAGCGCGCAGGAATTGAATGCCCTGCTGCTGGAGGCGTTCGCGGAGTCGCAGATCTACCGGATCGACCACTACCTGGGGAAGGAGACCGTCCAGAACCTGCTGGTCTTCCGGTTCGGGAACGTGGTCTGGGAGCCGATCTGGAACCGGACCATGGTGGACCACGTGCAGATCACCGTCGCGGAGACGGTGGGGGTGGAGCGCCGCGCGGGGTATTACGAGAAGGCCGGGGCGCTGCGCGACATGGTGCAGAGCCATCTGCTGCAGCTCCTCGCCATCGCGACGATGGAGCCGCCGGCCGCCTACGACGCCGACTCCATTCGCGACGAGAAGGTGAAGCTGCTGCGCTCGATTCACCCGATCTCTACCGAGGCGGGAGCGGTGCGAGGGCAGTATGCGAGCTCACGTCCAGGGGCTCGGCCAATGGCGGCCTACCGCGAAGAACCAGGCGTGGCACCGGATTCACGCACCGAGACCTTTGTGGCTCTTCGCCTCTGCATCGACAACTGGCGCTGGGCGGGGGTGCCGTTCTTCCTCCGCACGGGAAAGAACCTGCCGACCAAGGCGTCCGAGGTGGTCGTACGCTTCCGGCCCGCTCCCCACCCGATCCTGGACCGCGTGCAGGGGGACCCGCCGGCTCCGAACGCGCTGGTACTGCGAGTCCAGCCTGAGGAGGGGATCTCGCTCTACTTCGAGGCGAAGGTGCCGGGTATTCGGGGGCCGCTCCAGCCCGTGAGCATGGATTTCTTCTACGCTTCCGCCTTCGGCATCGAGGCGCCTGAGGCGTACGAGCGGCTCCTGCTCGACGCGATGCTCGGCGATGCGACGCTCTTCGCGCGGCGCGACGAGGTGGAGGCCGCATGGGCGCTCGTGGACCCGATCCTCCGCGCCTGGGAGGCCGGCCGGCCCCTGCCGCGCTACCACACGATCCACCACGCGGTGATGCCGCCCGAGCAGGCGCTGCTCGTCGCGTTCGTCCGGATGGCCGGCGAGTCTCGTCCGTGGGGGATCGCGTGGGGCACCGCCGCCGCAGGACCGATCCCCGCCGGCTCTTGGCCCACCGCTGCTGGCGGCACGGGCGTCTTAAGCAGGGGCAACAGCCTGCGTATCAGCGACTTGCGATTCCGACTCGCGCAAACCAGAAGGGCGGAGCATCGACCCCAGCCGCCCCGACGCGTCGTGCCCACACCAGCCGCTCACCTCCACCGAGGTAGCAGGCGCTACCCCG